>NZ_JAVGCZ010000125.1:0-6575 GCF_052928425.1 Glutamicibacter sp. BSL13 | reverse complement strand
GACACCGTGCTGGTGCTCGGTGCGTCGCTGAACCAGTTCCAGATGCGCTTCGGGCAGCTGTTCGACCCGGCGGCCCGGGTCATCCAGGTCGATGTCGCCCCGACCGCGACCAGCCCGCGCGTGGATGTCTTTGCCAGCGCCGACTCCGGACAGGCCCTGGACCAGCTGCTGCCCCTGCTTCAGGAGCGGGCCGGAGGGCGGCGCTACTGTGACGGGCTGGACCTAACGGCGGTACGTGCCCGCCCGGCCGGTGACCCGGTGGCCGCGGATGGGCTGCTGGATCCCCGTCGCGTGGCCAGTGAACTGGAGGAAATCCTGCCGGAGAACCGGCTGCTGGTGCAGGACGGCGGGCATTTCATCGGTTGGGGGCCCATGTACTGGTCCACCAGCGGCACCCGGTCGCTGAGCTGCGTGGGCACCGCCTACCAGTCCATCGGCCTGGGTGCGGCTTCCATGGTCGGCGCCGCCCCGGTGGCCGAGGGGCGCACCGTGGTGCTGGCCGCCGGGGACGGCGGGTTCCTGATGTCCCTTTCGGACCTGGAGTCGATCGTGCGGACCGTTAGCAGCGGGGTCATCGTGATCTATAACGATTCCGCTTATGGGGCCGAGATCCACCAGTATGGCTCGATTGGGCTGCACGAGGATCCGATGCTGATTCCGACCGTGGACTTCGCCGCCCTGGCCGCCGCCTTTGGAGCCACGGGGATCACCGTGAAGAGCGTAGCCGACTTGGAGCAAGTTCGTGCATGGGTTGGGGCAGGCGCCAACGGCGTCTGTCTGGTTGATGCGCGCATTTCCCCGTTGGTGCGCGCCCCCTATATGGAGGAAGTGCTTCAGGCCAACGCAAAAAGCGCCGCTGAGCTGGTATCACAATCTGATTAAGCCGCTGGAAATCCCCAACGCGTTCAGCGTAGGGTTGCCACGTGCAGTTTTTGTCGGTTAGCCTTGCAGCTTTTGGCCTGGGAAGCGCCCTGATCTTTCCCGCCACCCCGGCTGCCGAGCAGACCCCAAAACCGGTGGACTACCAGCAGTGCGGGATCTTCGACATTGAAGAGGACCCGGCCTACCCCTTCGGGGCCCAGTTGTTGGAGGACCTCTGGGTCGATTCACCGGATGGCAAACTGCGCGTGGCAACCTTCGACGTGAACCTCAGCGCCAAACAGCAGGGCCAGCTCGGCGCCGACCTGGCCGGGGGCGCCAGCACCGAGGCCGCGCAGGTGGCCAGGGCCATCCAGCAGGCGGACGCCGACGTGGTGCTGCTGACCGGCATTGACGCGGATGAGGCAGCGGCCCGCTCCCTGAACAACCAGTACCTGAAGCACGCCCAGGATGGTGGGCGGGCGGTGGACTACCCCTATGTCTACGCCGGGCCCACCAACAAGGGCATCCCCAGCGGCGCCGACCTGGACAACGACCAGGTGGTCGGCGGTCCAGCCGACGCCTGGGGGTACGGCGAATTCCCCGGGCAGGGTGCCATGGTGCTGCTCTCCAAGCACCCCATCGACGCCCAGCACGTGCAGACCGTGACCAAGCAGCGCTGGTCCCAGATGCCGGGGAACACCATGCCCCAGTCGGGACTCAACGGCACCATCGCCGAGGCCATGCCGGTCATGGAATCCGGACTCTGGGATGTACCTATCAAGGTGGGTGGCAGCACCGTGCGGGTCATCGCCGTGCAGACCGACCAGGTGCGCGAGGAACTGACGCACTCCGCGCCGCGGCACAGCGACCAGCTGCGCATCGTGGGCGATTGGCTTTCGGCGGCCGACTACCTGCAGGATGACCGCGGCGCCGCCCCCGGCAACCACCAGCCCTACGTCGTGCTGGGCGAGCTGGGACGCAACCACGGCAATAACCAAGCCGTGGATGACATGCTGGAGAACCTCGGGGTCGCCGAGCAGGGCATCCACGACGACACCAACTACATCCTGCCCGCCGACACCCTGGAGATCGCCCGTCACGGGAGCATCCGCGACCAGGAGATGACCCCGTCGAACCCCGGCACCGAGCAGCCCAACCTCAGCGGAACCCCGGAACTACTCTGGAGCGATTTGACCTACTAGCGGGTAACGCGGCGCGGCCGCAGCCGCACCCGGTCGATCCGAACCACGTTTTCCCTGCAAATTTCTAGCCTTGCTCGCTACAGTTGGTACATCATGAGCAAAGACCCCATCACCATGTCACTGATCGGACCCGACGGAAAACCCCGTTCCGGCGTCCAGCAGGCCATCCTCAAGGGCATTGGCGTGCAGCGTCCCATCGTGCTGGCCTACCTCAAGCGCCTGCACCGCAAGCACCCCCAGGCTACGGCGGCGGACCTGGCCAAAATCGTGGAACGGGACTACCTGGCGCTGGCCACGGGATCCGGTGCAGCGGTCGGCGGGACCGCCGCCGTGCCGGTGGTGGGAACCACCGCTGCCCTGGGGCTGTCCCTGGCCGCCACCCTCGGGTTCCTGGAGGCCAGCGCGCTCTACGCCCAGGCCCTGGCCGAACTGCACGGGATCGCCATTGAGGATCCGGAGCGCTCCCGGGTGCTGGTGATGGCGGTGCTGATGGGCGAGGAGGGAAGTTCGATGATTTCGGGCCTGACCGCCCAGGCCGCCGGCCGCGGCGGGGGACCGGTCAAGGGCTGGGCCCGGGCATTCGGGGCAGGACGCCCCACCAGCTTCTACACCTCCATGCAAAGAACCCTGCAAAAGAAGTTCATGCGCAAGATCCTGGGCACCCAGGCCGCCAGCATGCTGGGCAGGGTGGTGCCCTTCGGGATTGGGGCGGTCATTGGCGGAGCCGGAAACCGGTTCCTGGCCAAACGGGTCATTGAGACCGCCGCGGACGCGTTCGCCGGAATCCCCACGCTCAGCGACCAGCAGCTGGCGCTGGATGACCCGAACATCATCGACGCCGAAGTCATTGAGCCGGCTCCGCAGCCGGCCCTGCGCCGCAGCGGCCGCCGACGCCGGGGCGAGAGGTAGCCTGCCGGGCCGCCCGGCTATCCGGCCAGGAGCAGGATCAGCTGCCCTCCGGCATAGATGGCCACCCCGGCCAGGGCCCCGATGACGGTCCCGTTGATTCGGATGAACTGCAGGTCCCGGCCCACCTGCAGCTCCAGCTTCGCACTGGCCTCGGCCGGATCCCAGCCGCGCACGGTGTCGCTGACCAGAGCCGCCAGGGACTGTCCGTGTTCTGCGGTGAACCGCTGCACCACGGTGACCAGGCGGGTCTCAAGGCTTTGGCGCAGGGCCCGCTCACGCAGCAGTCGACGCCCAAAGTCCTGGACGGCTCCGTTCAGGGCCCGGCACAGTGGGGAATCGGGATCGGCCAGGGAGGCATCCAGGCCGGCCTTCAGTGACCCCCACCCGGTGACCGCAAGTTCCCGCAACTGCCGGTCCCCGAGCAGCGAGTGCTTGAACTGCTCCACCTTGGCTATGGTGGCCGGGTCGCTTTGCATGTCCCGGGTGAATCCGGCCAGCCAGTCGGTGACCGCCCGGCGCAACGGGTGGTCCCGGTCCCCGGCCACGGCGCTCAGCACCCCGCCCAGTTCGCGGTGGATCTTCTGCGCCAGCAGCTCATCCACGACCCGGGGAACCCAGGAGGGCGAACGTCCGGTGACCACCTCACGAAATACCTCCGGGTGCCCGGCCACCCACACCTGGGCGCGTTGGGCCAGCAGCTGCACGGCCGCCTCGTGGTGCCCGTCCTGCACCAGCTTGGCCCCCAGGGTGCCCAAGGTGGTGGACCACTGCGGGGCCACCATGTAGTCCCGGGCCAGGGCCTGCAGCACCGGCAGGACCTGTTCGTCATCCACCGTGTCCAGCATCCCCCGGGCCACCGTGCGCAGCTGGGCGCTGGCGGCGTCCGCTCCGGGCCGGCTGGCCAAGTAGCCGCCGGCGCGGGCCAGCAGCCTGGCTTCGAGCAGCTTGCGGCCCACCACCGCCGGGTTCAGGAAGTTTTCCTGGACAAAACTGCCCAACGAGGCGCCCAGTTCGTCCTTCTTGCGCTGAATCAGGTTCGTATGCGGAATCGGCAGGCCCAGCGGGTGGCGGAACAACGCGGTCACCGCAAACCAGTCGGCCAGCGCACCGACCATCCCGCCCTCGGCGGCCGCCCGAAGATAGGCGAAAGCGGGCCACTGGCCCTGCAGCAGCAGCCCGGCCACAAAAAGCACGAACATCAGCAGCAGCAGTGACAGGGCCACGCGTTTCATCCGGCGCAGGGCAGCGGCGCGCGGCTCCAAAAGCTGGGACATGCGCACCACTTTAACGCACGGTAGACCCTGGCACGCCGGGCCGGGGCCGGTGCGCCGACCATTTTTCGAAGTTCGCCGGCTCTTGGCCAACACACAACCCGAGGACCGTGCACCGGGCGGCGACTGGCCAGTAGCGTAGGGGCATGAGCACTCTCTTCTACGCCCACCGCGGAAGCTCGGCACAATTCGCCGAAAACACCCGTGCCGCCTACCTGCAGGCCATTGCCGAAGGCGCGGACGGAATCGAATGCGACGTGCACCTCAGCGCGGACCAGGTGGTGGTCTGCCACCACGACCCCACCGTGAACCGCACCTCCAACGGCGAAGGGCGAGTGGCCCAGTACACCGTCAAGCAGCTGAAGGAGCTGGACTTCACGGTGCTGCGTTCCACCCCGATTCCGGCCGCCTATGGGGACATCCACGAGCAGCTGCTCACCCTGGATGAACTGCTCACATTGATTGAGCACAGCAATGCCGCGGTGGGGCTGGCCGTGGAAATTAAGCATCCCAGTCCGGCTGGGCGCGGACTGGAAGACGCGGTGCTGCAGGTGCTCGACGCCCACGGGTTCAACCGCGAAACCGGCGCCGCCGGAAGCAGCGGGCAAATTCAAGTGAGCCTGATGAGCTTTGAGCCGGAGTCCAACCGCTACCTGGCGGACCTGGTCAACCGCAAACTGCTGTGCCAGCTGATCACGGAGGTGGACGCCGAATGGGTCGACGAACTGCTCTCCAGCGGGCAGACCGACCGTGCCGCGGTGTACCGGGTGCTGCAGCGTTCGGTCGAAGAAGGCCTGGAGCTGATCAGCCGCGGCACCGTGGGAATGGTCGGGCCGGGCGTGGCCTGGGTGCGCCGGAACGAGGACCTGGTCCGGCGGTGGATCGGTGAAGGCCTGGTGCCCCGGGTCTGGACCGTTGACGAGCCGGCGGACGCGCGCTACCTGCACGGCCTGGGGGTGCGCCAACTGACCAGCAACCATCCGGCCTGGCTGCGCGGGGCCACCGGCCTGGCCTAGACGCCCCGACCGGTGCACGTGCCTTCGGTTACGGTCGGTGAACCGGCTCAACAAACGTTTGCCGGTGATCTGCGGCTAAGCTGAAAAACGTGAACACGCCAACATCCCCACAGGAACAGGCCTACCTGTTCGACACCTACCTGTTTGAGAACGAGGCGGAGGTCATTGCCGCCGGGGCCGATGACGAGGGGCAGTACATCGCCCTGAGCCCAAACATCTTCCATCCGCGCGGCGGCGGCCAGCCAGAGGACACCGGGACCGTCAATGGCCAACCGGTCACCGTATCGCGCATTGAATCCCTGGTGGTGCTCCACGGAACCACCGGGCTGCAGGTCGGGGACCGGGTGGTGGCCACCATCGACGCCGAACGGCGCAAATTGCATGCCGCACTGCACACCGCGGGGCACCTGGTGGGGTTCGCCGGTGAGGAGCGCGGCTGGCAGCACCGCGGGCATTCGCACTTCCCGGGCCAGGCCCGCCTGGACTTCGATCCACAAAGCCTGGATGTGCCGGTGGAGCAGCCCGAGCAGCGCCAGGCGGCGGAGGCCTGGCTGCAGCGGCGGGTCGATGAGCTGCTTGCCGCCGGCACAGCGGTCACCAGCACCATCGCCGCGGATGGGACCCGCACGGTCAGCATCCAGGGCGTGAACAGTGAACCGTGCGGCGGCACCCACGTCCAGCACGTGTCCCAGTTGCGGCAGGTGCAAATTGGTCAGGCCCGCGTCAAGCGCGGGGTGTACAAGGTGCGCTACGATGCCGGACATGCCTAGGGGCAAACTGACGCCGGCGACCCGGATGGGCCTGTCCATAGCGATTGCCACCGGGCTGTACGGCATTTCCTTCGGGGCCCTGGCCATCGCCGCGGGACTGAACCTGTG
This sequence comes from Glutamicibacter sp. BSL13, assembly GCF_052928425.1. NCBI lineage: Bacteria > Bacillati > Actinomycetota > Actinomycetes > Micrococcales > Micrococcaceae > Glutamicibacter > Glutamicibacter sp. BSL13. The sequence continues at coordinate 438 of NZ_JAVGCZ010000125.1, read as the reverse complement.
GCAGACGGTGGCCCTGAGCGCGCTGATGTTCACCGGCGGTTCGCAGTTCGCATTTATCGGGGTGATCGCCGGCGGCGGGACGGCCTCGGCCGCCTTTACCGCCGCCTCGCTGCTTGGGGTGCGCAACGCGGTCTACGGCATGCAGATCAAGCAGGCGCTGCGTCCGCGGGCTGGCCAGGTGCCGCTGATGGCCCACGTGACCATCGACGAATCCGTGGCTACCTCGCTGGCCCAGTCCTCCCCGGCAGAGAAGTCCCGGGGGTTTTGGACCGCGGGTCTGGGAGTGTTCATCCTGTGGAACCTGTTCACCCTGGCCGGGGCACTGCTGGGAGAATCCCTGGGGGACCCGGCCGCCTGGGGGCTTGACGGCGCGGCCGTGGCCGCGTTCCTGGGCCTGCTCTGGCCCCGGCTGAAGGGCGCCGAGCCGATCCTGGTGGC
>NZ_JAVGCZ010000124.1:0-6772 GCF_052928425.1 Glutamicibacter sp. BSL13 | reverse complement strand
CCCGGGTGCTCTACGCGCACGGGGACCTGGCCAGCCCCACCCTAAGCCAGGGGCTGCGCGGCTGGCAGGTGGCGCTGGATGAAGTCATCGCCTACGCCACCGTCCCGGCCGGCGGCGACCAGCATCCGGTGCACGCGCTGCCGGCACCGGACGGGGTGCGGGTCCTGGACCCGCAGCAGATGCTCGGCGCGCTGCCGCACAGCCAGCTGGTGGTGTTCGCCGCCCCCAGCATCGTGCGCCGATTCGCCGAACTGGCCGGAACCAGCCTGGCCGTCGGGCTGGGCACCATCGCCATCGGCGCCCCCACCGCCCGGGCCATGGAACAGGCCGGGATCCGGGTGGACGCCACCGCCGCGGACCCCACCCCCGCGGGCCTGGCCGCCTGCGCCCGCCGGCTGCTGCAACGCGAACCGGAGCCCGGCCAGCACTGCCCACACACTTAGCCCGGACCGTTTCAGGTCCTGAACCGATGGAGGAAGTTGCCATGTCATTCCCGCAACACCGGCCACGCCGGCTGCGCCAGAACCCGGCCATGCGCCGGCTGGTCGCCGAACATGAACTCAGTGCCCGCCAGCTGATCCTGCCGGCCTTCGTGCGCGAGGGGATCAGCGAACCCCACCCGATCGCCTCCATGCCCGGGGTCGTGCAGCACACCATGGACACCCTGAAGTCCGCCGCCACCGAGGCCGCCGAGCGGGGCCTGGGCGGCATCATGCTCTTCGGCGTGCCCGCGGTGCGCGATGCGACCGGCTCCGGGGCCATCGCCGAGGACGGGATCTTGAACCGGGCGATCGCCGCGGTGCGCGCCGAGGTCGGGGACGAACTGGTGGTCATGTCCGACGTGTGCCTGGACGAATTCACCTCCCACGGCCACTGCGGCGTGCTGGACGCCCACGGCCAGGTCGACAACGACGCCACCAACGCCATCTACGCGCAGATGGCGGTGATGCACGCCGAGGCCGGCGCCCACGTGCTGGGCCCCTCCGGGATGATGGACGGGCAGATCGCCGCGATCCGCCAGGCCCTGGAAGCGGCCGGGCACACCAACACCGCGATCCTGGCCTACGCCGCCAAATACGCCAGCGCCTTCTACGGCCCGTTCCGCGAGGCCGTGGATTCCCAGCTGGTCGGGGACCGGCGCACCTACCAGATGGACGCGGCCAACCGCCGCGAGGCGCTGGTGGAGGTCGAACTGGACCTGGCCGAAGGCGCGGACATGGTGATGGTCAAGCCGGCCATGAGCTACCTGGACATCGTCGCGGACATCGCCGCGGCCTGCAGCGTGCCGGTCTCCGCCTACCAGATCTCCGGGGAGTACTCGATGATCGAGGCCGCCGCCGCGAACGGCTGGATCGACCGCAAGGCCTCGATCCTTGAAACCCTGCTGTCCATCCGGCGTGCCGGGGCGCAGCAGATCCTGACCTATTGGGCCGCCGAAGTGGCTGGCTGGTTGAACGAAGGAAAGAAGTAGATGTCGAAATCAGATGAACTCTTCGCCCGGGCCCAAGAGGTCATGCCCGGGGGAGTGAACTCCCCGGTGCGGGCCTTCGGCTCCGTGGGCGGGGTGCCCCCGTTCATGGCCAGCGCCAAGGGCGCCTACCTCACCGATGTGGACGGCAACGAGTATGTGGACCTGGTCTGCTCCTGGGGCCCGGCCCTGCTGGGGCACCAGCACCCCGAGATCCAGGCCGCCGTGCACCGCGCGGTGGACCAGGGGCTGTCCTTCGGGGCCTCCACCCCGGATGAGGTGAAGCTCGGTGAGCTGATCAAGCAGCGCATGGGCGGGGTGGAACGGGTGCGGATGGTCTCCACCGGCACCGAGGCCACGATGACCGCGGTCCGCCTGGCCCGCGGCTACACCGGGCGCGAGCTGATCATCAAGTTCGCCGGCTGCTACCACGGGCACCTGGACGGGCTGCTGGCCTCGGCCGGTTCCGGGGTGGCCACCCTGGCGCTGCCCGGCTCGGCCGGGGTGACCGCCGCGACCGCCGCCGAGACCCTGGTGCTGCCCTACAACGACCGCACCGCCGTGGAGGAGGCCTTCGCCGAGCACGGGCAGAACATCGCCGCGGTCATCACCGAATCGGCGCCCTGCAACATGGGCGTGGTGACCCCGCAGGAGGGGTTCAACAAGTTCCTGAAGGATACCACCGCCCAGCACGGCGCCCTGCTGATCCTGGATGAGGTGCTCACCGGGTTCCGGGCCTCGGACGCCGGGTACTGGGGGCTGACCGGCCGGCAAGAGGGCTGGAACGCGGACCTGTACACCTTCGGCAAGGTCATCGGCGGTGGCCTGCCCACCGCCGCCCTGGGCGGACGCGCCGAGGTGATGGACTACCTGGCCCCGCTGGGGCCGGTCTACCAGGCCGGAACCCTTTCCGGGAACCCGGTGGCCATGGCCGCGGGCATCGCCCAGCTGACCCACGCCACCGACGAGGTCTACGCCCACCTCGCCAAGCAGTCCCAGGCCCTGGAGACCGCCCTGGTCAACGCGCTGAACGAGGCCGGCGTGAACCACTCGATCCAGCGTGCCGGCACGCTGTTCTCGGTGGCCTTCGGCACCGCGGACACCGGGGTGCAGAACTACGCGGAGGCGCAGAAGCAGGAGGCGTTCCGCTACGCCCCGTTCTTCCACTCCATGCTGGACTCCGGGGTCTACCTGCCCCCGAGCGTCTTCGAGGCCTGGTTCGTCTCTGCGGCACACGATGATGCGGCCATGGAACGGATCATCAACGCGCTGCCGGCCGCGGCCCGCGCCGCCGCCAACGCCAGCGCCTGATCCGCCCACGCTGAGCCCGAACCCGCCGGAAGCGGGCAAGGCAACGGCCCGCCTCCCCACGAGGGGAGGCGGGCCGTTGCCTTGCCGGTATGCGGGTGCTGGCGCCGGGCCGGGCCGCGGAACCGGTTTACTTGTTGGTGGCCGGCAACACGCTGCCGTCGCTCCAGGTGTCCTCGATGTACTTGTGCACCTCATCGGAGTGCAGCAGCTCTTCGAGCTTGGCGATCGCCGCGGTTTCCTCACCCTCGCGCCAGGTCAGGAAGTTGGCGTTCGGGTTGTTCTCGGCCGATTCCTGGTACAGGATCTCCTCCGGGTTCAGCTTGGCCTGGACAATGTAGTTGCCGTTGACCAGGGCAAGGTCCGCCGACTTGCCGTCCTTGTAGAACTGCGGGACCTGCTCGGAGTTGACCTCCTCGAACGTCAGGCCCTTGGGGTTCTTCTCTGCATCGCCCTCAACGGTCAACGCCGAATCCCCGTCGGCCAGGTTCTTCAGCAGGCCCGCCGACTCCAGCACGCGCAGGCCGCGCAGCTGGTTCACCGGGTCGTTGTTCAGCACCACGCGCGCCCCGTCGGTGACGTCCTCGGGCTTGTCGAACTTCTGCGAGAACGCGGTCAGCGGTTCGACGTGCACGCCCTCGCCATGCTCGAACTTGTAGCCCTTCGCCTTGACCTGGTCGGCCAGGTAGGCCTCGGTCTGGAAGTAGTTGGCGTCAATGGTGCCGTCTTCCAGGGCGATGTTCGGGGTCTGGTAGTCATCGATTTCCGTGATGTCCAGGTCGATGCCGGCATCCTTGGCCAGGTTGGCATCGATGTACTCCAGGATCTGGGCGTGCGGCACAGCACTGGCGCCGACCTTCACAACGGTCGGGTTCGCCGGGTCCAGGCTCGCGTCGGCGGCCGGTTCCGGGGAGCTTCCGCCGCCGCAGGCGGTCAGGGCCAGCACGGTGGCGACGCCGGTGGCGGCAAGTGCGAGTTTCTTGCGCAGCATGGTGTTGTCCTTTGTTCGGTTGATGCCCGCCGGGTTTTCGGCGGCGGGCGGGGTTTGCGGGGTTGTGGAGGGGCTGTGGCCGATTAGCGGTGGTCGACCCTGCGGGCCAGCCAGTCGCCCAGCAGCTGCACGATCTGCACCAGCAGCAGGATGATCACCAGGGTCACCAGCATGATGGTCGGCTCGTAACGCTGGAAGCCGTAGTTGTAGGCCAGGCGGCCCAGCCCGCCGCCGCCGACCAGGCCGGCCATCGCCGAGTAGCCGATCAGCGTGACGATCGTGGTCGTGGTGGCGGCCACCAGGCCTGGCAGGGCCTCGGGAACCATCACCTTGCGGATGATCTGCATCTTGGTCGAGCCCATCACCAGGGCGGCGTCCACCTTGCCGGAGGAGACATCACGCAGCGCGGTCTCCACCAGGCGGGCAAAGAACGGCACGGTGCCGATGGTCAGCGACACCGAGGCCGCGATCGGCCCCAGCGCCTGGCCGACGACCAGTGCCGCGAACGGGATCAGGGCCACCATCAGGATGGCGAACGGGATCGACCGGGTGATGTTCACGATGATGCCCGAGAGCACCACGTTCAGCCAGCGCACCGGGGTCAGCCCGCCCTTGTCGGTGGTGTGCAGCAAGATGCCCAGCGGCAGGCCGATCAGCACCGTGAAGATCCCGGAAATCGCGGTCATCTGCAGGGTTTCGACGGTCGCCGGCCACATGGCCTTGGTGATCCCCGGATTGGTCAGCAGGTCGTTGAAAAATTCGTTCACTTTCCGCTTCCCTTCAGAGCCACGGCGACGTCAATGGATTCGAGGTAGGCCACCACTTCTTCGGTGTTGGCGCTGGCCGGCAGCTGGATGCGCAGCCGGGCGAACTGGTGCTCGCCCATCTGTTCCACCGAGCCGGCCATGACGTTGACGTCCATGTCGAAGTGCCGGGACAACCCGGACAGCACCGGCTCGTTGGCCTGGGCACCGGAGTAGATGATGTCCAGCACCGGGCCCTGCCCGGCGGCCTGCGGCGCTTCGCCGGGCAACGGCAGCAAGGTGGCCGCCAGGGTGGAGCCGGGGGTGTTGATCACGCTTTCCAGGTCCCCGTGCTCCACGATGCGCCCGGCCTCCAGCAGGGAGACCGAATCGCAGGCCTGCTTCACCACGTGCATTTCGTGGGTGATGATCAGCACCGTGATGTTCAGCCGGTCACGCAGGGCCTTGACCAGGTCCAGGATCTCATCGGTGGTCTTCGGGTCCAGGGCGCTGGTCGGCTCATCACACAACAGCACGTCCGGGTCGGTGGCCAGGGCGCGGGCGATACCCACGCGCTGGCGCTGCCCGCCCGAGAGCTGGGAGGGGTAGGCGTTGCTGAACTTGCCCAGCCCCACCAGCTCGAGCAGTTCGCGGACCTTGTGCGCGCTGTCCTTCTTGGACATCCCGCTCAGTTCCAGCGGGTAGGCCACGTTCTGGGCGGTGGTGCGTGAATCGAAGAGATTCGCGTGCTGGAACACCATCCCGATGCGCCGGCGGGTTTCGCGCAGCTGGCTGTCACCGATGTTGGTCAGCTCCTGGCCGTTGACGGCAACCGTTCCGCTGGTGGGTTGGTCCAACAGGGTCAAACACCGAACCAGGGTGGATTTGCCGGCACCGGAGTGTCCGACAATGCCGTGGATTTTCCCGGTGGGGACTTCGAGGCTAACCCCGTCAAGGGCAACAACGGTATCGCTGCCTTGGCGGTAGACCTTGCGCAGGTCCTTGATCGTAATCACAGGGTGGTGGTCCTTCAATTCTCAAGGGTAAAGAGAGTACCCCCAATTGAATCACCGTCGAATATTATCGACCGAATCGCCCTGCACAGTCGGTAATGCGCCGTAAAGCTCCGCTATCTCACGGATGAGGTCGAAGAATCTTTGAGTGAACATCATTCGCAAAAAAGGATGGACGCCCGCCGGGCTCGTGGCGGCCATCACGGGCCGCTGGGCACGGCTGTGAATTAGGTCTCGAAGCGCCTAGGAATCCTTGATGGGCCAGGCGCCGTCAACGACCGCCTCGGGCTTGGTGCGGCGCAGGTACTGCTGGAAATTCTCGGCGTGCTCCCGGGCCCAGCGGATCTGCTGGCCGTGCAGCTCGGCCGGATCTACCAGCAGGTCCGGGTAACGGGAGGCCAGGGCGCGGGCCACCCCAACGCAGGCGACCGCATCCGCGAAGGAGGTGTGCGCGTTCTCCAAGACCACCCCATAATGCTGGCACGCCGCCTCCAGGGTGCGCTTGCCCTTGCGATAGCGGTCCATTTGCCGGTCCAGGACGTAGGGGTCGATCACGTTGCCCGGGATGAAGGGCACCAGCTCGTGGCGCAGTGCCTCGGTGTGCAGGACCGAGAAGTCATAGGAGGCATTGAAGGCAATGATCGGTGCCTGCTGGGACGCGAACTGCAACAGGTTCAGGATTTCGCCAACCCCCCGCGCGGCCGCGACGCCCTCGGCGCGCGCCCGCTCGGTGGTGACCCCATGTACCGCTGTGGCCGCCTCCGGGATCTCCACTCCGGGATCCAGCAGCCACTCGCGTTGGTTCAGGATCTGCCCGGAGGAATCCAGCAACACCACCGAAGCGGTCACGATGCGCGCGGTATTCGTGTCAACACCGGTGGTTTCCAAGTCAAAACCCAGGCAGGGGCCGATATGCCATTCACTCATGCAAATAACGCTACCGTCCCAAGGTGCGCTGACGCGGCGTGACCCACCGGTTGGGGACAGAAGCATGGGCCTTGGCACAATAGGGGCATGCACCTGCCGCCCCTGTCCCCGCCGCCGCTGGACTTCGAAGAGGCCGTCCACCAACTGGCCGGCCTGGTTCCCGCCGGGCGGATCCTCACCTACAAGGACGTGGCGGAGCTGCTTGGCCGCGCCGGCCCCCGCCAGGTCGGCAAGGCGATGCAGGGCACCGCGCCGGGCACGCCCTGGTGGCGGATCATCCGGGCAGATGGCAACCTCACCGCATCCCTGCCGGAGCAGGCGC
>NZ_JAVGCZ010000123.1:0-6796 GCF_052928425.1 Glutamicibacter sp. BSL13 | reverse complement strand
CGCGGTCGCCGCGGCGCTGCTGGTGGACTTCGTGCTGACCGTGGCGGTCTCCAGCACCTCCGCCGCGCAGTACGTCGGAGCGGTGTTCCCGGCGCTGGAGGAACATCGGGCGCTGGTGGCCGCGGCGATCGTGGCGGTGCTGGTGTTCGGCTACCTGCGCGGGCGCGGCAAGGGACGCTGGGCGCTGGCGATCCCGGTCTACCTGTTCGTCGGCGGGATGCTGCTGATGATCGCGGTCGGCGCGGTGCTGGCCCTGAGCGGCAACCTGGGCGACGCGCCGAGTGCCGGCTACGAAATCCGCCCGGAGGCCCAGTTCGCCACCGGGCTGCAGGGGCTGACCGGCGCGCTGCTGATCCTGCGCGCGTTCTCCACCGGTTCGGCGGCGCTGACCGGCATCGAGGTGCCGATCTCCAACGTGCACACGCTGACCAAGCCGCGGGCCCGCAACGCCGGGCGGATCCTGCTGGTGATCGGGCTGCTCTCCGGGGTGCTGACCTTCGGCACCCTGCTGCTGGCCCGGGCCACCGGGGTGAAGGTGGTCGCCGACCCGCAGGCGAACCTGCTGGCCGACGGGGTGCCGGTGGGGGCCGGGTACAGCCAGGCCCCGGTGCTCACCCAGCTGGCCGACGCGGTGTTCGGTTCGGTGATCGGGGTGGGCAGCGTGGCGGTGCTGACCGTCGGGGTGCTGCTGATGGCCGGGAACCACGCGTTCAACTCCTTCCCGAACCTGGCCAGCCACCTGGCCACCGACGGCTACCTGCCCCGCCAGCTGCGCACCCGCGGGGACCGGCTGGGCTTCTCCAACGGCATCCTCTCCCTGGGGGTGGCCGCGATCGTGCTGATCTTCGCGTTCGACGGGGATGTCACGATCCTGATCCAGCTCTACGTGCTGGGCGTGTTCGTCTCCTTCACGCTCAGCCAGGCCGCGATGCTGCGGCACTGGTCCCGGCGCCTGGTGCAGGTCCCCTCCCGCAACGCCCGCGCCGCGATCCACCGCAAGCGCCTGCTGAACCTGGTGGGCCTGGTGCTCTCCGCCCTGGTGCTGGCGGTCGTGCTGGTCACCCGCTTCACCCACGGCGCCTGGCTGGCGGTGATCGGCATCCTGCTGCTGATGGCGGTCATGGAGTCGCTGAACCGCCACTACCGGGCGGTGGATGCGGAGCTGGCGGTCAGCCAGGACCACCAGGCGGCCGCGCTGCCGGCCCGGGTGCACGCCCTGGTGATGGTCTCCACCGTGCGTAAGCCGGTGCTGCGGGCCATCGCCTTCGCCCGCGCCTCGCGCCCCTCCAAGCTGGAGGCGATCATGGTGGATGTGGAAAGCGAGAAGACCGAGCGCACGCTCAGCGACTGGCAGCGACTGCAGATCCCGGTGCCGATCACCGTGCTGGCCTCCCCGTACCGCACCATCGTGGACCCGCTGATCGACCACATCCGTTCCATCCGCCGCGAATCCCCACGCGACCTGATCGTGGTGTACATCCCCGAATACGTGGTCGGCCACTGGTGGGAGCAGCTGGTGCACAACCAGACCGCGGTGCGGGTGAAGAACCGGCTGCACCACGAACCGGGCGTGGTGGTCGCCTCGGTGCCCTGGCGCCTGCTCAGCTCCGCCAGCGGCACCACCGAGGAATCCAGCGCCCACCGCTAAGCCCCGCCCGCCACCGGCCGAATCCCGCACGAGCAACCGCAAAGGACAACCATGCCCAGCACCCCAACCCTTGAACTGCGCATCGGGCCCATCGCCCACGGCGGGCACTGCGTGGCCCGCCACGAGGGCCGGGTGATCTTCGTGCGCCACGCGATACCCGGCGAACTGGTGCGGGCCCGGCTGACCGAGGCCGAACCGGAGGCGAAGTTCTGGAGGGCCGATGTGACCGAGGTGCTCGAGCCCAGCGAGCACCGGGTGGCGCACTTCTGGGACCCGGCCGACGCGCTGGCCCACCATGACCCGGTGGGCGGGGCCGAGTTCGGGCACATCAGCCTTGGCCACCAGCGGGAGCTGAAGGGGCGGATCCTCGTCGAACAGCTGCAGCGCCTGGCCGGCGTGGACGCAAAGCAGATCGGCTTCACCGGCGTACAGCCGGCGCCGGGGGAGCGCGACGGGCTGGGCTGGCGCACCCGGATGGCCTACGCGGTGAACGGGCAGGGCGCGTTGGCGATGAGCGCGCACCGCAGCCACCGGCTCACCGCGCTGGAGCAGATGCCGCTGGCCCACCCGGGCATCGAGAACAGCGGGATCTACCAGGTGGACTACTCCGGGATCAGCCGGGTGGAGGTGGCCGTGTCCAGCGCGGATGACGCCACCGTGCTGGTGCTGCTGGCAGAGGCCGAACCGGAGGCGGCGGTGCGGGTGGCCCGCCAGCTGCCCGAGGCGCTGAACGTCGCGGCGTTCAGCCAGGGCACCGGGGCGGCGGCGGACGGGCAGGGTGCCCTGCACCAGCTGCGCGGACACTCCTGGCTGCCCGAGACCGTGCTGGGCCACCGCTATCGGGTGACCGGGGAGGGGTTTTGGCAGATCCACCGGCAGGCGGCCACCGTGCTCACCGAACGCGTGCTGGAGCTGGTCGACCCGCGCCCGGGACAGCGCATCGCGGACCTGTATGCCGGAGCCGGGCTGTTCTCGCTGCCGCTGGCCCAGCGGGTGGGCGCGGCCGGGGCGCTGTTCAGCATCGAGGGTGCCCCGGGCACCCATCGCGACGCCAAGCGCAACCTGCGCGCCCTGGACCAGGCGCGGGTGATCCGCGGGCGGGTGGAGCGGATGCTGCGCCAGCTGGCTGCAGAACGCCTGGATGCGGTGGTGCTTGATCCGCCGCGCGCCGGGGTGGACAAGAAGGTCGCCGCGGAGCTGGGCAACAGCGGCGTGCCGCGGATCTGCTACGTCTCCTGCGACCCGGCGTCCTTCGCCCGGGACACGGCCCGGTTGGCCGCCCGCGGCTACGAATTAGGGCACGTGGAGGTACACGATTTGTACCCGCACACCCACCATATGGAAACGATCGGGCTCTTCGAACGCCGCTGAACGTCACTTTCGGGTGCTTGGGCGTGAAATTAACGTGATTTGTGGTGCTCGGCGGGGAAAAACGGGCCAAAGCGGCTAGACTGGGACTAGCTCTGCCGCGGAACTAGCATGACCATCTCAGTTAGGAGCGCCTAACTGGAATGACAGTGTGCGCGTGCATCAAGATGAAGTCTGGCGAGAGGAGTCCCAGTGAGCAATGTGGACAGCTTCGGTGCCAAGGGCGTACTTGACGTCAATGGAACCGAATACGAAATTTACCGACTGAACAAGGTCGAAGGCTCGGACAGCCTTCCCTACAGCTTGAAGGTTCTGCTGGAGAACCTGCTTCGCACCGAAGACGGCGCGAACATCACCAAGGACCACGTCAACGCGCTGGGCCAGTGGGATCCCTCGGCCCAGCCGAACGTCGAGATCCAGTTCACCCCGGCCCGCGTGCTGATGCAGGACTTCACCGGTGTGCCCTGCGTCGTCGACCTGGCCACCATGCGCGAGGCCGTCGAGGACCTGGGCGGCGACGCCACCCGCGTGAACCCGCTGGCTCCGGCCGAGATGGTCATCGACCACTCCGTGCAGATCGACACCTTCGGCTTCGAGGGCGCCATCGAGCGCAACATGGAGATCGAATACCAGCGCAACGGTGAGCGCTACCAGTTCCTGCGCTGGGGCCAGACCGCGTTTGACGACTTCAAGGTCGTGCCCCCGGGCACCGGAATCGTGCACCAGGTCAACATCGAGTACCTGGCCCGCACCGTGATGACCCGTGAGGTCAACGGCGTGCTGCGCGCCTACCCGGACAGCTGTGTGGGCACCGACTCGCACACCACCATGGTCAACGGCATGGGCGTGCTGGGCTGGGGCGTGGGCGGCATCGAGGCCGAGGCAGCGATGCTCGGCCAGCCGGTCTCCATGCTGATCCCGCGCGTGGTCGGCTTCAAGCTCGCCGGCTCGATCCCGGCCGGCGCCACCGCCACCGACGTGGTGCTGACCATCACCGAGATGCTGCGCAAGCACGGCGTGGTGGGCAAGTTCGTCGAATTCTACGGTGAGGGCGTGGCCGAGGTGCCGCTGGCCAACCGTGCCACCATCGGCAACATGTCCCCGGAGTTCGGCTCCACCGCCGCCATGTTCCCGATCGACGACGTCACCCTGGACTACCTGCGCCTGACCGGGCGCAGCCAGGAGAACATCGACCTGGTCGAGGCCTACGCCAAGGAACAGGGCATGTGGCACGATCCGAGCCGCGAGATCCGCTTCAGCGAATACCTGGAGCTGGACCTGTCCACCGTGGTTCCCTCCATCGCCGGTCCGAAGCGTCCGCAGGACCGCATCGAGCTCTCCAGCGCCAAGGAACAGTTCCGCAAGGACATCCACAACTACGTTTCGGATGCCACCGACGGCCAGGGTGTGGGACGTCCGTCCACCGCCGTGGAGGTCACCCGCGAGAACGGTGAGAAGTTCACCATCGACCACGGCCTGGTCTCGATCGCCTCGATCACCTCGTGCACCAACACCTCGAACCCCTCGGTGATGCTGGCCGCCGCCGTGCTGGCGCGCAACGCCGCCAACAAGGGCCTGAAGTCCAAGCCGTGGGTCAAGACCTCCGTCGCCCCGGGCTCCAAGGTCGTCACCGAGTACTACGAGAAGTCCGGCCTGCTGCCGTACCTGGAGAAGCTGGGCTTCTTCGTCGTCGGCTACGGCTGCACCACCTGCATCGGCAACTCCGGTCCGCTGGATGCCGAGATCTCCGAGGCCATCAACGCCAACGACCTGGCCGCCACCGCGGTGCTCTCCGGCAACCGCAACTTCGAAGGCCGCATCAACCCGGACGTGAAGATGAACTACCTGGCCTCCCCGCCACTGGTCATCGCCTACGCCCTGGCTGGCACCATGGACTTCGACTTCGAAACCGACGCCCTGGGCGTGGACGCGGACGGCAACGAGGTGTTCCTGAAGGACATCTGGCCTTCGCCGACCGAGGTCCAGCAGATCATCGACTCGTCGATCGACGAGGGCATGTTCGCCAAGGGCTACGAGGGCGTCTTCGACGGAGACGACCGCTGGCGCGCCCTGGAGACCCCGGAGGGTTCGACCTTCGAATGGGCCGAGGACTCCACCTACGTGCGCAAGCCCCCATACTTCGAGGGCATGACCAAGACCCCGGAACCGGTCTCGGACATCGAGGGCGCCCGCGTGCTGCTGAAGCTGGGCGACTCGGTCACCACCGACCACATCTCCCCGGCAGGTTCGTTCAAGTCGGACACCCCGGCTGGCCGCTACCTGATCGAGAACGGCGTGGACCGCAAGGACTTCAACTCCTACGGCTCGCGCCGTGGCAACCACGAGGTCATGATCCGCGGCACCTTCGCCAACATCCGCATCAAGAACCAGCTGCTGGACGGCGTTGAGGGTGGCTTCACCCGCGACTTCACCCAGGACGGCGCCCCGCAGTCCTTCGTCTACGACGCGGCGGAGAACTACAAGGCCGCCGGCACCCCGCTGGTGGTCCTGGGCGGCAAGGAATACGGTTCGGGCTCCTCGCGTGACTGGGCCGCCAAGGGCACCGCGCTGCTGGGTGTCAAGGCCGTGATCACCGAGTCCTTCGAGCGCATCCACCGCTCGAACCTGATCGGCATGGGCGTGCTGCCGCTGCAGTTCCCCGAGGGCGAGTCCGCGGACTCGCTGGGCCTGAGCGGCACCGAGGTCTTCTCGATCTCCGGCGTGACCGAGCTGAACAACGGCTCGACCCCGAAGACCGTGAAGGTTACCGCCACCGCCGAAGACGGCAAGGTCACCGAGTTCGACGCCGTAGTGCGCATCGACACCCCCGGTGAAGCCGACTACTACCGTAACGGCGGCATCCTGCAGTACGTGCTGCGCCAGATCGCTGCCGCCAACTAAGGCGGGCGCGGTACGCTCACACCGTCACCGGAACACCCCGCAGGGGCCCGAAGCCGCATGGCTTCGGGCCCCTGCGGGCCTTTAAGCCTGGCCAACGGTTCCCTTTGAGCCTGCTGGCGCTGCCGGTCCGGGCGGGGGAGAAAGGCCAGGGCCCCGTGGCCGGCACCTTCACTGTGCCGACCACGGGGCCCTCGGTGTCCTCGGGGAACCGGCTAGTTCGCGGAGAACAAGAGGCTCACGTTCTGCCCGCCGAAGCCGAAGGAGTTGGTGATCGCATGCTCCAGGTGCACCGCCCGCGGAGCACCGGTGACCACGTCCAGCTGGATCTGCTCATCCATTCTGCCCACGTTGCGGGTCGGCGGCACCTGCTGCTCCTCCAGGGCCTGGATGGTGATGATGGCCTCCACCGCGCCGGCGGCGCCGACCAGGTGGCCGATGGCGCCCTTCGGCGCGGTCACCACCGGAGCGTGGCCGAAGACCTCATTGATGGCCCCGGACTCGCTCAAATCCCCCACGCTGGTGGCCGTGGCGTGCGCGTTGACGTGTCCCACCTGGGCGGGCTGGATCCCGGCGTGCGCAATGGCCCGGCGCATGGCGCGCACCTGGCCGGCCCCGGTGGGGTCCGAGGCAGTGATGTGGTACGCGTCCGAGGTGATGCCCCACCCGGTCAGCCGGGCCCGCACGCGGGCCTGGCGGGCGGCGGCGTGCTGCTCGGATTCCAGGATCACCACCCCGGCGCCCTCGCCGAGCACAAAGCCGGCCCGGTCCGCGGAGAACGGCCGGGAAAGCTCGGCGGCCGGACGCTCATCGGGCTTGGCCAGTGCCTGGGCCTGGCCGAAGGCGGCGACGGTGAGCGGGGCGACCGCTGCCTCCGCGCCC
>NZ_JAVGCZ010000122.1:0-7107 GCF_052928425.1 Glutamicibacter sp. BSL13 | reverse complement strand
GCGGCGGCCACCTCGGCCCCGGTCAGGGTGCCCTTGAACTTGTCGGAGGCGATGACGATCTTCATCCCGCGGCCCGCCTTTCCCTCATGGTCCTGCTGACGTTGTTGTTCTTGGCCCATCCCCGGCGCCGGTGGGGTCCGGGGATGGGTGTGGCCCGCCGGGTGGCGGGCCGTGCCGCCAAGGCGCGCAAGGCGTGCGGCGGATCACAGTTTCCTGTATCCATTGTGCACGCTTTGCGCACCTCGGGGTGTTCCGGTTGGGTGAGTGTGACGACTGACCCTAGCCGAGTACTGCGGTCCGCTCGCTCAGCGGCACCAGGGCGGTCGGCGCGTCCCCGGCCTCAAGGGCCAGGTCCTCGAACTCGTTGACCGCGTCGAGCCCGGCGCCCATGGAGATGTTGGTGACCCGTTCCAGGATGACCTCCACGACCACCGGCACCTGGTGCTCGTCGGCCAGGCGGTTCGCCTCGGCGAAGCCGGCGGCCAGCTGGGAGGGGTCCTCCACGCGCACGGCCTTGCAGCCCAGGCCCTCGGCGACCTTCACGTGGTCCACGCCGTAGCCGTTCATCTCCGGGGAGTTGATGTTCTCAAAGGCCAGGGAGACGTGGTAGTCCATCTCGAAGCCGCGCTGGGACTGGCGGATCAGGCCCAGGTAGGAGTTGTTGACCACCACGTGCACGTAGGGCAGCTTGAACTGCGCGCCCACGGCCAGTTCCTCGATCATGAACTGGAAGTCGTAGTCCCCGGAGAGGGCCACGACCTTCTCGCCCGGCTTGCCGCGCACCACGCCCAGCGCCGCCGGCCCGGTCCAGCCCAGCGGGCCGGCCTGTCCGGCGTTGATCCACTTGCGCGGGCCGAACACGTGCAGCATCTGCGCGCCGGCGATCTGGCTCAGGCCGATGGTGGACACGTAGGTGGTGTCCTGGCCGAAGGCGGCGTTCATCTCCTGGTAGACGCGCTGCGGCTTGATCGGGATGTTCTCGAAGTTGGTCTTGCGGTGCCCGGTGCCCTTGCGCTCGGTGCACTCGGCCGACCACTGGGAGTAGTCAGGCACCCGGCCGGCGGCCTTGCGCTCGCGCACCACCTCAAGGATGGCCTCAAGCGCGGCCCCGGCGTCGGAGGTGATCCCCAGGTCCGGGGAGAACACGCGCCCGATCTGGGTCGGCTCGATGTCCACGTGCACGAACTTGCGTCCGGCGCGGTAGGTGGCCAGGTCCCCGGTATGGCGGTTGGCCCAGCGGTTGCCAATGCCCAGCACGAAGTCGGAGGCCAGGAACGTGTCGTTGCCGTACTTGGTGTGGGTCTGGATCCCGACCATGCCCGACTGCAGGCGGTGGTCGTCCGGGATCGCGCCCCAGCCCATCAGGGTCGGGGAGACCGGGATGTCCAGTTCCTCGGCCAGCTGAACCAGCGCGGCGCTGGCGTTCGCGTTGATCACCCCGCCGCCGGCGATGATGATCGGGCGCTCATGGCCGGTGAGCAGGTCCACGACCTTCTCCGCCTGGGCGCGGGACATCTGCGGGTTCTGCACCGGCAGCGGCTCGTAGGCGTCGATGTCGAAGTCGATCTCGGCCATCTGCACGTTGATCGGCAGGTCGATCAGCGCCGGGCCGGGACGGTTCGAGCGCATGATCTGGAAGGCCTTGGCGAAGGTGCCCGGCACCAGGCCCGGCTCCAGCACGGTCACCGCGTACTTGGTGACCGGCTTGGCGATGGACTCGATGTCCACGGCCTGGAAGTCCTCCTTGTGCAGCACGTTGGTCGGCGCCTGGCCGGTGATGCACAGCATCGGGATGGAGTCGGCGATCGCGGCGTACAGCCCGGTGATCATGTCGGTGCCGGCCGGGCCGGAGGTGCCCAGGCACAGCCCGATCTTGCCGGTAGCCCGCGAGTAGCCGTCCGCGGCGTGGCTGGCGCCCTCCACGTGGCGGTGCAGGGTGTGGCGGATCCCGCCATGGTCCTTCATGGCCGAGTACAGCGGGTTGATCGCGGCCCCGGGCAGGCCGAACGCCTCGGTGGCGCCTTCCTTCTCCAGGATCTGCACGATGGCATCTACGGTGCGCATCTTAGGCATGGGAATCACACTTCCTTGCTGGTCCGGCCGCTGGCCGGGGTCTTTCGAGAAAAGTTTGGATCCAGCCGGCGTTGGTCCGGCTGGGGTGGATAGACCTGCGACGGGACCCGCGGCTGGCACCACACGGAGCAATCACGTGGTCCTTTGCGTGGGGTCCTCGGCTCATCACACCGGCCATCCTGGCTTCCATGAGCACGTGGGGGCCCGGGCAGTCGAAGACTTCGAGCTTCGGGACGATCTGTCAGGGAATCACTGATGTCGCTTCGACCCGGGCGCCCCTGGAGCAGGACGGCTGCGGATCCCAGGACCGCTGCGTGCGGTCTGCGGATCCCGTCACAGGAATCTTTGGGCCGGGCCGGTGTTCCCGGCCCGGGTGCCTACTCGGACTTGCCCGACAGGCGCTGTACGCCGCGGAAGAGTCCGGAGTGGTCCAGCGAGCCGTCGCCGCTGGCCACGGTGGAGCTGACCAGCTGGGCCACCAGGGCGCCCAGCGGCAGGATGACCCCGGCCTCGCGGGCGGCGGAGGTGACGATGCCCATGTCCTTGTTGTGCAGCGCCAGGCGGAAGCCCGGGCCGAATTCGCGGTCCAGGATCTTCTGGCCCTTCTGGTCCAGCACCTTCGAGCCGGCCAGCCCGCCGCCGAGCACCTGCAGCGCCGAGTCGGTGTCCACGCCGTAGGCCTCCAGGAAGACCACGGCCTCGGACAGCGCCTGGATGTTGGAGGCGACGATCAGCTGGTTCGCGGCCTTCACGGTCTGCCCGGAGCCCGAGGGGCCGACCAGCACGATGGTCTTGCCCACGGCCTCCAGCACGTCCTTGGCCTCGGAGAAGTCCGCCGGCTCGCCGCCGACCATGATGGACAGCACCCCGTCGATCGCGCCCTGCTCGCCGCCGGAGACCGGGGCATCCAGCGGGCGCAACCCGGCTTCGCGGGCGGCGTCGGACAGGCGCACGGCCACGTCCGGGCGGATCGAGGAGTTGTCGATCCACAGGGCGCCGGACTTCGCGTTGGCGAAGACGCCGTCCTCGCCGGTGACCACGGCTTCCACGTCCGGGGAGTCCGGCACCATGGTGATCACCACGTCGGCGTCCTTGACCGCCTCGGCGATGGTCTTGGCCGCGGCGCCGCCGGCGGCGGCCAGTTCCTCGGCCTTGGCGGCGCTGCGGTTGTAGCCGGTGACCTTGAAGCCGGCGTTGACCAGGTTCTTGGCCATGGGCAGGCCCATGATGCCCAGTCCGATGAAGGCGATGTTCTTGCTCATTTGTCCTGTTCTTTCAAAGCTGTCGAAGGCGGTGCCGGCGGGGCCGGCCTCGTGCGGGAGGTGCGCTAGGCGGAGGTGCTGGCGGTTTCCAGCCAGTTGAACGCGGTCTCGCGCTCCTGCTTGTACTCCAGGGCGACCTTGCCGGTGTAGCCCAGTTCGCGGGAACGGTCGATCCAGTCGAACAGCGGCAGGTTGCCGGTGCCCGGTGCGCCGCGGCCCGGGTTGTCCGCGATCTGGATGTGGCCGAAGTCCTTGGCGTGCTGCTCGATTACCGCGGCGACGTCATCGCCGTTCACGGCCAGGTGGTAGAAGTCGGCCAGCAGGGCGATGTTCTGGTTGCCGGCGGCCTTGACCTTGTTGATGACCTCCAGCGCGTCGGCGGCGGTCTTGAGCGGGTAGGCCGCGGTGCCGGAGACCGGCTCGATCAGCACGGTGCCGCCGATGCGGGCCACGCCCTCGGTGGCGGCGAGAAGGTTCTTCAGGCCCAGCTCGTCCTGCTCGGCCGGGGTGTATTCCTCCTGGCGGTTGCCGTAGAGCGCGTTGAAGGCCTTGCAGCCGGTGGCCTCGCCGATCGCGGCGACCACTTCCACGTTCGCCTTGAACTCGGAGCAGCGGCCCTTCCAGGACACCAGCCCGCGGTCGCCGCCGGGCATGTCACCGGCGTAGAAGTTCAGTCCGTCCAGCTGCACGCCGGCGTCCTTGAGGGAGGCGACGAACTTATCCACGTCCTTGTCGCCGGGCACGGCCTCGGCGAACGGCCACCAGAATTCCACGCTGTCGAAGCCTGCGGCCTTGGCGGCGGCTGCGCGTTCCAGGATCGGCAGTTCGGTCAGCAAGATCGAGCAGTTCAGTGTGTAGGACACGTCGTTCCCTCCTTGAAGTCTTTCCATAATTTCAACATGTGGAAACTATGTTTTGGTTTATGGAAACTTTATGGCGAGATCTAGGTCACTGTCAAGGGGGTTGCGTAACGCGGCGCACATCTGGGGGCGGGGCCGGGAAATTTGGTGGCGAACCCGCCGGCGACCGGTCAAGGACAGGGCGAACGGCGGCTTGCCTTGAGGTATGCGGCCCATGAAGCCCGCCGGATCATGCGGCAGCGGGACGGTCATCACCCGCACTGCGAGCACCACGACGCCCCTTCACCCGCCCTGTGGCATTGCGGAGTATTTTTCCGCATCGCAGAAGGCAGACACTCCGCCTGACGGAAAACCAGTGGTCATTAGTTATCGGCATCCGGAGAAATGCGCCCCGTGGGACGTTGCGGTACCCCGCTGCTGTCCAGGGTGGGGACCGCGGCGATATTCAGGCGATCCTGTCCGGAGGCATGGAGCCATACCGGAACTGTGGACTACCACCGCAGCAAGGTTGAAGCCGGCCGCATGCCGCCCTCACCGCCGAGCCGCGCTCAGGCCAACCAGCGCTGGGCTTGGTCCGACGCCGCCGGGCTGCCGCCCTCGGGGCGCAGCACCGGCAGCACCCCGGGCGGCACCGGCTGGTGGCCGTGGGTGCGCTGCAGGGCTGCGGCCACCACGTCGTACACCGAATGCCGCTGTGCGTACGCCTGGCGCTGGAAATGGGCGCCGCTGCCGTGGCGCAGGATCCCCTGCACCACCTGGCGCACCGGATCCAGCTCACCGAGCTCCTCCAGCACCGGGCGCACCGCGCGCAGCAGCCCGGCCACCACCTCGGCGGCCGGGGACGGCGCGCCGCTGGCCGGGTCGACCAGCGCACCGCCCACCCCTGCCCGGCTGGCCTGAAAGCTCCACAGCCGCAGTTCGGCGGCCGGAACCTGCACCGGCGGCCGCTGAGTGTCGCGGGCCGCGGTTTCCACCAGGGCGCGCACCAGGGTGGCGATCACCGCCGCGTGTGCCGGGTCAAGGCAGACGTCGGTGATGCGCACCTCCACGGTGGGCTGGTGCTCGCACACCCGCACGTCGAAGTACAGCATCCCGGCATCCAGCGGCACCCCGGTCCTCAGCAGCGCCTGCTGGTGGCGTTCATAGCCCTGCACGGAGCCGAACACCTCGCTGGGCCCGGAGGTGGGCCAGCGCGACCACACCTGGTAGCGGTAGGAGCCGTACCCCGAGTCCTGGCCCGCCCAGAACGGGGAGTTCGCGCTCAGCGCCAGCAGGGTGGGCAGCCAGATGCGGATCCGGTCCACCGCCGCCACGGCCTCCTCGGGCGAATCGACCTCCACGTGCACGTGGAAGCCGTTGGTCAGCTGCTCATCGGCGGTGATGCCGAACAATTTCTCCATCTTGCGGAAACGGGGCTTGGGCACAAGGTGGGAGACCAGGCGTTGCGGCGGCAACGGCAGCGCCACCACCTGCCCGCGCACATTCGCGGCGGCGCTGGCCGCCAGGGCGCGTCCGGTGCGGATCGCCTCCAGCTGCCCGGCCAGGCTCGTCTGCGGCGGACACACGATCTCCAGCTGTTCCTGCTTCAGCTCGACGGTCAACTGGTGTCCCGTCGCGGTCGTGCCGTGCGCCGAGGCCACGGCCTGCTCGGCCGCCGCCAGCGGCTCCAGCGTGAGCCCGTCGACCAGCAGCAGTTCTTCCTCCACACCAAATGTGCGCATCAGCCGACCCTCCCCGTCTTGCTTGACGATGCCGCCCGGCTTCCCGCGCCGTGCGGATCCGAACCGTCCGGAAGGCCATGGCTTTGGCCTGCCGCGTCCTTGGCCGGCAACCGGCACGACCAGCAGGAGACCTGATGGCATCTTGGTGCAGTGAACACTATTAGCGGCCCCGCCATCCGTGGGGTTTTCCCCAAAAGTCTCAGGTCATATCCAGCCGACTGGCCTTGCGCATCGAGCACCGCCTGCCGCTGAAGGAGGCCTTCCCCGCTGCCGGAAGGGCGCGTGAAGAACGTCCTCCCACGGCTTTCCCCATCTGGTTGTGGTCGGGGTCATAGTGTCGGTGGTGGTTGGGATGATGGGGTATGGGCAGAAAAGAGATCTTCGATTCCGGGGATGACGTCCACCGGTTGCCGATCCTGCCCAGCGGTTTTCGGGACCACTGGGGCATCGACGGGGTGCTGCATGCCGGGATCGATTACAAGATTGCGTGCCAGCCCCTGTCTTCGGCCGTGACCGATGAGTTGCTGGCGTCCGCGCCGGGGTCCCCGGGTGAGGTGTTGGAGCGGTTGGGAACGGTGGGGCGGCTGCGTTCGATGCTCGATGCCGTTGAGGCGGTGTTGCTGGCCGAGGGGCTGGAGTTGTCGTATTTGCAGGACCGGCAGAAGGGCATCACTGATCCGCTGCAGTTGGCCAGTATCCAGAAGTATGGGGTGAAGCCGGGCTCGGAGCAGGTGATCCGGCAGAATTTCGTGGCCGAGGCGTCCTTGGCCACCCGCACCACCGAGTACTCGACCAATGCCCGCCTGTTGGTGGCCGAGGGGTTGCGTCAGTTGTGTCCGCGCACCTTGGAGGCGTTGCTGCAGGGGCAGATCACTACCCGCAGCGCGATCACGGTGATTCGTTCCAGTCAGGATCTGCAGCCGGAGCAGGTGGGGCAGTTGGAGCAGAACCTGTTGCCGGTGGCCCGGCGGGATACTGATGCTCAGGTGAGTAAGCGGGCGAAGAAGCTGCGCACCCAGATGCTGCCCGAGGCCGCGGCCACCCGGCGTGAACGTCGGGTGGAGGAGCGCTATGTGCGGTGGTGGGCCGAGCCTGATGGGATGGCCGCGTTGCAGGCGTGCCTGCCGGCGGAGGACATCATGGCGATCATGAAGAACATCACCGCGCACGCCAATGAGCACCGGGAGCCGG
>NZ_JAVGCZ010000121.1:0-7124 GCF_052928425.1 Glutamicibacter sp. BSL13 | reverse complement strand
TGCTGTTACGGCGGTCATAGCGTGGGGGAAACGCCCGGTCCCATACCGAACCCGGAAGCTAAGGCCCACTGCGCCGATGGTACTGCACTCGTGAGGGTGTGGGAGAGTAGGACACCGCCGGACTTAATTTGATGAAGGGTTTGAGGCTCCAACCAGTGATGGTTGGAGCCTCACCTATTTAAGCCGTTGGCGCACGGGGCAACATCTTTTGCCCCCAGCGGCGCTCAGCTGACTACAGTACAGAGGTAGAAACAGTCAGGTTTGGACAGGGGAGCATTTAGTTGAGCGCGAAGGCATTGAAATACCGCGACGAATCCATTCGGCCGCAGGACGATCTATACCGCAACGCGAATGGCAAGTGGTTTGCCTCGGCGAGCATCCCCAGCGACCAGGGCCTGTACGGCTCGTTCATGGAACTGCGTGACGAGGCGGAAGCTGCGGTCCATGCGATCATCGAAGACGCCGTCGCCGCCGTGAACTCCGGCACCGAGCAGGCTCCGGATAAAGTACGCATTGCCCACCTGTATGGCAGCTTCATGAATGAGGAAGCCATCGAGGCCAAGGGGCTCGAGCCGGTTCGCGGCTATCTGGAAGATATCCAACGGGTTTCCACTGCCGAAGAGCTCATTGAGCTATCCGGAGGCTTCTACCGCAAGGGCATCAGCAGCTTCCTGCAGGCCGGCGCCATGAATGACGCCGGTAATCCCGAGCGCAATCTGCTGACCTTCCTGCAAGGTGGACTGGGCCTACCGGATGAGTCTTACTACCATGAAGAGCAGTTCGCCTCGACCGTCAGCGACTACCAGGAGCACCTGGCACGCCTGTTGGATCTCGGTGAAGTGGCGGATCCGTCGAAGGCCGCCGAAGACGTCGTGGCGTTGGAGAAAGTCATTGCCTCCCACCATTGGGATCGCGTCAAGGTCCGCGATGCCCAAGCCCGGTACAACCTGATGAGCGATGAAGAACTGCTCCAGACTTTCCCAGGGATGCGCTACTGGCTCCAAGGCGCGGGAATTGAACCGAAGTACTATGCCGAGGTTGTGCTGTGGCAGCCCAGCTTCTTCGAAGCGCTGGGCCAGACGCTGGAGGAAGAACCCCTCGAGCGTTGGAAGGCCTGGCTCACCGTCCAGGTGCTGCGCTCCTTCGCACCCTACCTTTCCAGCCCCTTCGTCAATGAAAACTTCGCGTTCTACGCCGCGAAGCTGGGCGGAGTGGAAACCCTGAAGGAGCGCTGGAAGCGTGGGGTCAGCTTCACCGAAAGCGCCGTCGGTGAGGACCTGGGCCAACTCTACGTGGCCAAGCACTTCCCGCCGGAGGCGAAGGACGCCATGGACCACCTGGTGGAGCGGCTGATCGAGGCCTACCGGGACTCGATCACCACCCTGCCGTGGATGGGGGAGCAGACCATCGAGAAGGCGCTCGAAAAGTTGTCCATGTTCCGTCCCAAGATCGGCTACCCCAACGAGTGGATCGACTACTCGAGCATCACCACCGATCCGCAGGACGTGATCGCGAACCTGGCGGCCGCCAACGAGTTCGAGTTCAAGCGTGAACTGCAGAAGATTGATGACGGGGTGGATCGGGAGCTGTGGTTTATGTACCCGCAGACCGTGAACGCCTACTACCATCCGCTGTTGAACGAAATCGCCTTCCCCGCCGCGATCCTTCGCCTGCCTTTCTTTGACGTCGATCGCGACCTCGCCTCGAACTTCGGGGCGATCGGCGCGGTCATTGGCCACGAGATCGGACACGGCTTTGATGATCAGGGTTCGCAGTACGACGGCAGCGGGCAGCTGAAGAACTGGTGGACAGCGGAAGACCGGGAAGCTTTTGAAAAGCTGACCACGAAATTGGTTGACCAATACGATGCCCTCAGCCCAAGCGAAGCCCCGGACCATCAGGTTAACGGCAAGCTCACCCTGGGGGAGAACATCGGCGACCTGGGTGGCTTGGGCATCGCGTACAAGGCCTACAAGCTTGAGCTGGCCGCCCGCGGCATCGAGCAGGACCAGGTGATTGACGGGGTCAGCGGGGACCAGCGGTTCTTCTACGCCTGGGCCGAATGCTGGCGCACGCTGATTCGCCCGGAAACCGCAGTTGTTCGAGTGACCACCGACCCGCATGCGCCGGGCGAATTCCGCTGCAACCAAGTGCCCAAGAACCTGGATGCTTTCCACGAGGCCTTCGGCACCCAGCCCGGTGACGGGATGTGGCTGGATCCGGCCGAACGCGTCGAGATCTGGTAGCCGGAAGAAAGGCGGGCGCGACGTGCGCCCGCCTTTTGGCTGTTGTGGCCAACCTCAGGTGAGAGTCCAGTCATGAAGCGGCCACAACGAGAATTTTCACACGTAGAATGATGTACTGTGACTTCCCAAGATAATTCCCCTGCAGCAGACAGCCAGAACACCAACGACCAGCGGCAGGTGCGCCTGAGCAAGCGCGCCGAGCTGCTGTCCCGTGGTGAAGAGGCCTACCCCGTAGGCGTGCCGCGCACCCACAGCCTGGCCGAGGTTCGCGAACAGTTCCCTGATCTCGAGCCGGACCAGGCCACGGGAGTGAACGTAGGGGTCGCCGGTCGCATCGTCTTCATGCGCAACACCGGCAAGCTGTGCTTCGCCACCCTGCAGGAGGGCGGACCGGAGGGCTCCGGAACCCGGCTGCAGGTGATGATCTCGCTGGCGAAGGTCGGCGAGGAGCGTCTGGCCGACTGGAAGGCCCTGGTGGACCTGGGTGACCATGTCTTCGTCAAGGGAGAGGTGATCTCCTCACGCCGCGGCGAACTGTCGATCATGGCCGATGAGTTCCAGATGGCCTCCAAGGCCCTGCGTCCCCTGCCGGTGCTGCACGCCGACCTGAACGAGGAGACGCGCGTCCGTCAGCGCTACGCCGATCTGATCGTGCGCAACGAGGCCCGGGAAATGATCTACAAGCGGGCAGCCATCATCCGTGCCGTGCGCCGCACCCTGGAGGAGCGCGACTACGTCGAGATCGAGACCCCGATGCTCCAGTTGGTGCACGGCGGGGCCTCGGCCCGGCCGTTCCATACCCACCTGAACGCCTTCGACCAGCAAATGACTCTGCGCATCGCCCTGGAACTCTACCTGAAGCGCACCGTGGTCGGCGGAGTGGATCGAGTCTTCGAACTCGGCCGCATCTTCCGCAATGAGGGCGTGGACTCCACGCACTCCCCGGAGTTCACCATGCTCGAATGCTATGAGGCCTACGCCGACCAGTTCGTGATGGCCGAGCGGATTAAGGAGATCATCCTCAACGCCGCGGACGCCATCGGCGCCGGACGCGTGCTGGAAACCCCGAAGGGAACCATCAACCTGGACGGCGAATGGCGCTGGCTCGGGGTCTACCCAGGTCTGTCCGAGGCCGTCGGCATGGAGATTACCCCGGAAACCCCGGCCGAGACGCTGCGCGAGATCGCCGACAAGCACGAGGTGAAGATCGACCCGGCCTGGGATGCCCAGAAGCTGGTCATCGAGCTCTTCGGCGAGATCGTCGAACCGAACCTGATGGACCCGACCTTCGTCTACGACTACCCGCCGCTGGCCCAGCCGCTGGCGCGGCCGCACCGTTCCAAGCCCGGTGTCATCGAGGCTTGGGACCTGATCATCGGGGGCATGGAACGCGGTACCGCGTTCTCCGAGCTGATCGACCCGGTCATCCAGCGTGAGCGGCTGACCGAGCAGTCTTTGATGGCCGCCGGTGGAGACCCGGAGGCCATGCAGCTGGACGAGGACTTCCTGCGGGCCCTGGAGTACGGAGCCCCGCCCATGGGTGGCATCGGCCTGGGCATCGATCGCCTGGTCATGCTGTTCACCGACGTGGGAATCCGTGAAACCATACTGTTCCCATTGCTAAAGCCGGAGGCATAATATGCCCTATGTTGAAGCCATTCTTCCAACAATCGTTGTCGCCCTGATTTTCTGGTACGTTATCAAGGCTGTTATGAATGCCGACCGTTCGGAGCGTCAAGCTCAGGCGGAAGTTGATCAGAATAATGATTTTGGAACTACAGGTGTAGATCTGAAATCAGGAGATAATAAAGCTCACCCTGATAATTAGGTGTTAATCGTAAGATTAATGCGTAAATCATCGCCGTTATTGTCTATGATGGATACAGGTTAAGGTCTGAAGATTATTTCAGCGACCAAAGATGTACCAACCCGGAGGCTAATAACATGGCACGCCAAGTACAAATTGCATTGATCGACGATATCGATGGGGGAGAAGCCACGGAATCATTTTCCTTCAGCTTCGGCGGGCAGCATTACGAAATTGACCTGAATGATGAAAATGCGGAGAAATTCCGTGCCGCCATGGAGCCGTACATCCAGGCAGGGCGTTCCTCCAAGCAGAACTCCACCAGCGAGGCGCCGGCCATCCGCGCCTGGGCCAAGGAGAACAACATGAAGGTCAACGCCCGCGGACGACTGAATGCGGATGTGGTGGAGGCCTACTACGCGGCGCAGCGCAAGGGTGGACGCAGCCGCTCGCGCTAAGGCTTCGAACACCCCAAGCCACGACGCAAAATGACCGGGATGATTTCATCCCGGTCATTGTCGTTGGCGCACCTTCTCAGGCGCCGGGGCAACCTCACGCGGTTATCCCTGTGGCGAACAAGGCAGATTCCCGGCCTCATGGTGCGTAGCATCGAACTATTGGTAAGCAAGGAGTGTGCCGCAATGTTTGAGAGATTTACCGACCGTGCCCGTCGCGTTGTCGTGCTCGCCCAAGAAGAGGCGCGCATGCTCAACCACAACTACATCGGCACCGAGCACCTGCTGCTCGGGCTCATCCACGAAGGTGACGGAGTTGCAGCCAAAGCGCTCGAGTCCCTGAACATCTCCCTGGGCGCCGTGCGTGAACAGGTGCAGGAGATTATTGGCAAGGGGCAGCAGGCCCCATCTGGACATATCCCGTTCACTCCGCGCGCCAAGAAGGTTTTGGAGCTCTCGCTGCGCGAAGCGCTGCAGCTGGGCCACAACTACATTGGCACCGAGCACATCCTGCTGGGCCTGATTCGTGAAGGCGAGGGCGTGGCCGCACAGGTGCTGGTCAAGCTCGGTGCAGACCTGGGACGCGTGCGCCAGCAGGTCATCCAGCTGCTGTCTGGTTACCAGGGCGGGAAGGACACCGCCGCGGCGGGCGTCAGCTCCGGCGGCCAGAGCGAGGGCGCCCCGGCCGGCTCGGCCGTACTGGACCAGTTCGGCCGCAACCTGACGGCCGCAGCCCGCGAGGGCAAGCTCGACCCGGTGATCGGTCGCGAGCATGAGATGGAACGCGTCATGCAGGTCCTTTCCCGGCGCACCAAGAACAACCCGGTGCTGATCGGTGAGCCGGGCGTCGGCAAGACCGCGGTCGTCGAGGGCCTGGCCCAGGCGATCGTGCGCGGCGACGTGCCCGAGACCATCAAGGACAAGCAGCTGTACACCCTGGACCTGGGATCCCTGGTGGCCGGCTCCCGTTACCGCGGTGACTTCGAAGAGCGCCTGAAGAAGGTGCTGAAGGAAATCCGCACCCGCGGGGACATCATCCTGTTCATCGATGAGATCCACACCCTGGTCGGTGCCGGTGCCGCCGAGGGCGCCATCGACGCCGCCAGCATCCTCAAGCCGATGCTGGCCCGCGGTGAGCTGCAGACCATCGGCGCCACGACCCTGGATGAGTACCGCAAGAACATTGAGAAGGACGCCGCGCTGGAGCGCCGCTTCCAGCCGATCCAGGTCAAGGAACCGACGGTGGAGCTGACCACGCAGATCCTGCGTGGGCTGCGTGACCGCTATGAGGCGCACCACCGCGTCTCGATCACCGACGGCGCCCTGCAGGCCGCCTCCCAGCTGGCCCACCGCTACATCTCGGACCGCTTCCTGCCGGACAAGGCCGTTGACCTGATCGACGAGGCCGGGGCGCGACTGCGCATCCAGCGCATGACCGCTCCTCCGGCGCTGAAGGAAATGGACGAGGAAATCGCCACCGTGCGCCTGGAGAAGGAAGCGGCGATTGACGCCCAGGACTTCGAGGGCGCCGCGTCGCTGCGCGACAAGGAATCCAAGCTCATCGAGGCCCGCAACGAGAAGGAAAAGTCCTGGCGCAATGGCGACATGGACGAAATCTCGGAGGTCACCGAGGAGCTGATCGCCGAGGTGCTGGCCAACTCGACCGGCATCCCGGTCGTGAAGCTGACCGAGGAAGAGTCCACCCGCCTGCTGAACATGGAAGACGAGCTGCACAAGCGGGTCATCGGCCAGGATTCGGCGATCAAGGCGATCTCCCAGGCGATCCGCCGCACCCGTGCCGGACTGAAGGACCCGAACCGCCCCGGCGGCTCGTTCATCTTCGCCGGCCCCACCGGTGTGGGCAAGACCGAGCTGGCCAAGGCGTTGGCGGAGTTCCTCTTCGGCGAGGAAGATGCGCTGATCACCCTGGACATGTCCGAGTACTCGGAGAAGCACACCGTCTCCCGGCTCTTCGGCGCCCCTCCAGGCTACGTGGGCTACGAGGAAGGCGGCCAGCTGACCGAGAAGGTGCGTCGCCGTCCCTTCTCCGTGGTGCTGTTCGACGAAGTGGAAAAGGCCCACGCGGACCTGTTCAACTCACTGCTGCAGATCCTGGAAGACGGTCGCCTGACCGACTCCCAGGGCCGGGTGGTGGACTTCAAGAACACCATTATCATCATGACCACGAACCTGGGCACCCGGGACATCTCCAAGGGCGTGATGACCGGCTTCCAGTCCTCGACCGACACCCGCACCGGCTACGAGCGGATGCAGGCCAAGGTCCAGGAGGAGCTGCGCCAGCACTTCCGTCCCGAGTTCCTGAACCGTGTCGATGACATCGTGGTGTTCCCGCAGCTGAGCCAGGAAGAGATCGAGCAGATCGTGGACCTGTTCGTGCAGCGCCTGGCCAAGCGCCTGGAGGAACGCAACATGACCATCGAGCTGACCCCGGCGGCCCGCACCGTGCTGGCGGCCCGCGGCTACGACCCGGCCATGGGTGCCCGTCCGCTGCGCCGCACGATACAGCGGGAGATCGAGGACCAGCTTTCCGAGCGGATCCTGTTCGGCCAGATCCTGGCCGGCCAGCACATCCACGTGGATGTCGAAGGGGAGCCC
>NZ_JAVGCZ010000120.1:0-7217 GCF_052928425.1 Glutamicibacter sp. BSL13 | reverse complement strand
CCTGGCCGCCCGGTTCCCCGACCAGGACCGGCCCGGGACGAAGCCGCAGCCGGACGCCGGCTAGCAGGCTCGACTAGTTGCCGGTGACCTGCGCGAACGGGGGAGTCTGCACACCGTCGGCGACCGCCACCGCCGGGTCATCACCCAGGTGGATCATCCGGTTGTGCTCATCCACGTGCACCACCGCCGGGGCGTAGGCGCGGGCCTGGGCATCTTCCATCTGCGCGTAGCTGATGATGATGACCAGGTCACCGGGGTGCACCAGGTGGGCCGCGGCCCCGTTGATGCCCACCACGCCGCTGCCGCGCTCGCCGGCGATCGTGTAGGTCTCCAGGCGGGCCCCGTTGGTCACATCCACGATGCTCACCAGCTCCCCGGGCAGGATGTCGGAGGCGTCCAACAGGTCCTGGTCAATGGTGACCGACCCGACGTAGTGCAGATCCGCCTGGGTCACGGTGGCGCGGTGGATCTTGGACTTGAACATGGTGCGTTGCATCAGCTGGTTCTTTCCTGCAGGCAGAGCGAATTCTTGCTCACCAAGTTTACGCCCTTTCCGCCCCGGGCAGGCTGCGGTACTGCTCACCCTGCCCGGGGGCGGGGGTTAACGGTCCCCGGCCAGCGCCTCGCGCAGCACCCGGTGCACCTGCCCGTCGGCCAGCAGCTGGTAGGCGGCCTCCAAATCGGCGGAGAGGAACCGATCCGGACCCGGGCCCTGCACCTTGCTGCGCAGCAGCCCCAGCACCGCGCCGGTCACCGGGGAGGGCTGCAACGGCCGGCGCAGGTCCAGGGCGCGCCCGGCCACCGCCAGCTCGATCGACAGGATGCGGCGCAGGTTCTCCACGGACTTGCGCAGCTTGCGGGCGGCATGCCACCCCAGGGACACATGATCCTCCTGCATCGCCGAGCTGGGAATCGAGTCCGCGCTGGCCGGCACGGCCAGGCGCTTGTTTTCGGCCACCAAACCGGCCTGGGTGTACTGGGCGATCATCATCCCCGAATCCACCCCCGGATCATCGGCCAGGAAGGCCGGAAGATCCCGGGAACGGGCCGGATCCAGCATCCGGTCGGTGCGCCGTTCGGCGATGGACCCCAAATCGGCGACGGCAATGGCCAGGAAGTCCAGCACGTAGGCGACCGGGGCACCATGGAAGTTGCCGTTGGAGCTGATCCGGCCATCGGGCAGCACCACCGGGTTGTCGATGGCCGCGGCCAGTTCGCGCCGGGCGACGGTGGCGGCGTGGTCCATGGTGTCCCGGGTGGCGCCGGTGACCTGCGGGGAGCAGCGCAGCGAATAGGCGTCCTGCACCCGCCCGTCCCCTTCGCGGTGGGAGGCCACGATCGGGGAGCCGGCCAGGGCGTTGAACATGTTCGCGGCGCTGGTCGCCTGCCCGGGATGCGGGCGCAGCGGCTCGTGCAGATCGGCCCGGAACACCTGGTCGGTGCCCAGCTGGGCCTCCACGCTCATGGCCGCGCTCAAATCCGCGATGTCCACCAGCTCGCCCAGGTCCGCCAGCGCCAAAAGCAGCATCCCCAGCATCCCGTCGGTGCCGTTGATCAGGGCCAGGCCCTCCTTTTCCTCCAGCACCAGCGGTTCAATACCGGCCTCGGCCAGCAGCTGCGGCACCGGGCGCAGCACGCCCTCGCGGTCCACCGCCTCACCCTCACCCATGAGCACCAGGGCGCAGTGCGCCAGCGGCGCCAGGTCACCGGAGCAGCCCAGCGAACCGAATTCACGCACCACCGGGGTGATCCCGGCGTTGAGCACCTCCACCATCGTCTGCAGCACCACCGGGCGCACGCCGGTGCGGCCGGTGGCCAGGGTCTTGGCGCGCAGGAACATCAGGGCCCGCATCACTTCGCGTTCCACCGGCTCACCCATGCCGGCGGCGTGCGAACGGATCAGCGAGCGCTGCAGCTTGGCCCGGTCGGCCTGGGGGATGTGGCGGGTGGCCAGGGCACCGAAGCCGGTGGAGACGCCGTAGACCGGGGTGTCGCTGGCGGCCATCTGCTCGATGTGGGTGCGTACCCGCCCCAACTCAGCGAGCACCGCATCGGCGATCATCACCGGGGCCTGCTGCCGTGCCACGGCGATCACGTCCTCGGCGGTGGTCCCGCCGAGGTTCAGGGTCACTGCACTGTTCTTGAGATTTGCTTCCATACTTCACTTCCGCGGGACGAGAGCCAATGGGACTTACCTTCCATCATTGGCCACCGGTGGGGGCAATGGCTGGCGCCCTCGAAGTCGCTGTCCGGGATCCCGGACTTTCGCGCCGGGCAACCTTCGGTGTCTTCCTTGGCTTAGCTGGCAGTTTCCGGGTTGGTCTTTACCTCTCGGCGGCACCCCCGGCACCGTGGAGATGTTCAACCGCGGCCGATGAACACCACCCCGGGCTACTGGGGAAACTGGCCGGGAGACAACTTTTAAGAAAGGTATGTACTCATGTCCGGAAATCTCTTTGCGCGCTCGGTCCATGACCTGACGGCCGCCGCCTGGTTCGGCGGTTCGCTGATGGGTGCCGTGGGCCTGAACGGAGCGACGTCCGAAGCCAAGGACGCAACCGAACGAACCCGGCTCTCAAGCCTGGGATGGAAGAAATGGGCGCCGGTGCAGACCGGTGCGTTTGCCGCCCACCTGGCCTCCCTGGGCCCGATCCTGTGGGAAAACAAGGGCCGGTATGCCACCCAGGACGGAGTGATGGCCTGGACGTGGATCAAGACCGGAGTGACCCTGGCCGGAGCCGCGGTGACGTTCTATGCCGCGGTACTGGGCAAGAAGGTGGATCAGCTGGCCGGAGAGGGGGCGAAGGGCGCCACCGAACCCCGTGCCGGAAGCTCCGATGAACTGGCCAAGGCCCAAAAGCAGCTGCGCCAGCTGCAGTGGCTGATCCCCGGTTTCGCGGCCACCGTGATTGTGCTCGGCGCTCAGCACGGGGAAATGCAGCGGCCCAAGAATGTGAAGCTGGGGCTGCTGAAACGCTAGGAAACCAGCAACGGGTCCTGTCCGGCACCCCCGAAGCCGGGCAGAACCCGCCGGGCCCCATGGGGGCGGGGGAACCGCGCTTGGACGCGGTTCCCCCGCCTGCGCCCTTTAGCGCGGTTGGGCGCGGATCCTTCGTGTTACGAGCGCTGCATCCCCTGGCGACGCGTTCGCTGGTAACTTTGCGCCTCAACGGGGCAACAAAAGCAAACTTGGCATAGTCTGCCTACACCGGACGGTCAATGAGGATCATGCCGAAGGCACCGATGTCATGCGCCGTCCTTAACGGACCGTTAAAACTGTGAAACACGGCAGTCACCAAAGACCGCTAGGCTTCCCGGCACAAGGGTTCGTGCAGCACTAGGACGAGAGAAAGACCAGCACCGTGGATACCGGGTTAGCCAAGCCAGCCGTCAACGCAACGGGAACCCCTGAAAGCGCCTGGCGCCGGCGCAAGGACGCCTGGGAGCATCTGGGCTACATTCTCAGCGAGCTGGTGCGGGTCGTGGGCAACGGCTCGGGGGAACCCGAAACGCTGGTGCAGGAGGCGGGCAAGCTGATCGGGCTGATCGCTGCCATTGAACCGTATTGGGCGACCCCGGGCATCAGCTACTTCAATGAGATGGTCGCGGCGCTGGAAGCTGACGACTACGACCGGGCCATGGAGAAGGTATACCTGGTCAACCAGACTTTCCGCTCCCAAACCCAGTACATTGAGCCGGACACCCTGCACGCGGAGGATGAGGAAAACGAACCGACCGCACGCTTCACGCCGGTGGTCGAGGTGCTGATGGTCGACAACGGGCGGGTCGAGGAAATCGAGGGCTTCAAGCAGGAAATGCTTGACCAGCGGCGCAGCAGCGACGAGTTCACCTACAATCTGGTGGTGGTGCCCAGCGTGGAGGATGCGCTGGTGGCACTCATGATCAATCCGACCATTCAAACCTGCGTGCTCACCCCGCGCTTTGAGCTGCACACCCGGCAGAAGCTGAGCACCGCCCTGCACGGCTACATCAGCGCGCAGATGGGCGGGATGTTCTCCAGCGGCAAGCAGGTTGACCTGCTGCTGGACCTGGAACGCCTGGTGGAGCGGCTGCGCCCGGAGGTGGCGGTCTACCTGGTGGCGGGGGTGGCCCTGGAATCCCTGGCCCGGGAACTGACCGGCAGGTTCCGCCGCATCTTCTCCCGCAACGACGGGATGGACCTGCACCTGTCGATCATTGGCGAAATCCTCTCCCGCTACGAGACCCCGTTCTTCAACGCGCTGCAGCGCCACGCCCGCCGCCCGGGAGGCGTTTTCCACGCCATGCCCATCTCCCGCGCCGGATCGGTGCAAAACTCCCCCTGGGCCCGGGACCTGGTCGACTTCTACGGGATCAACCTGCTGCTGGCCGAAACCTCGGCCACCTCCGGTGGCCTGGATTCGCTGCTGGATCCGCACGGTTCGATCCGGGAGGCCCACGAACTGGCGGCCCGGGCGTTTGGTTCGCACCGCACCTACTTCGTCACCAATGGCACCTCAACGGCCAACAAGATCGTGCACCAATCGATTCTTGCTCCCGGGGACATCGTGCTGGTGGACCGCAACTGCCACAAATCCCACCACTACTCCCTGGTGTTGGCCGGCGCGCACGTGAAGTACCTGGAGGCCTACCCGTTGCAGGAGCACGCGATCTACGGGGCGGTGCCGCTGCGGGAGATCAAGAAGGCGCTGCTGGAACTGCGGGGGGCCGGGAAGCTGCACAAGGTCAAGATGATCACCCTGACCAACTGCACCTTTGACGGGATCATCTACGACCCGCGCCGGGTCATGGAGGAATGCCTGGCCATCAAACCCGACCTGGTCTTCCTTTGGGATGAGGCCTGGTACGCGTTTGCCGGTTTCCACCCGATCTACCGCAAACGCACCGCCATGGCCGCGGCCCGCGGCCTGGAGGCGGACCTGTCCACCGCGCAGCACCGCCGCCGGTACGAAGAACAGGTCAGGCAGCTGCCCGAACCGGGCACGCATGAGGACCCGGCCAATGACGAGGCCTGGTTGAACGCCCGGCTCATCCCGGACCCGCAGGTCACCCGGCTGCGGATCTACGCCACCCAGTCCACCCACAAGACCCTGACCTCGCTGCGCCAGGGCTCGATGATTCACGTGCATGACCAGGACTTCGCCAGCCGCAACGCCAACTCCTTCCGCGAGGCGTACATGACGCACACCTCCACCTCGCCGAACTACCAGATCCTGGCCTCCCTGGACATTGGCCGCCGCCAGGTGGAGCTGGAAGGCTATGCGCTGGTGCAGCGGCAGGTCGACCTGGCCCTGTCCATCTCCAAGGCCATTGCCCGCCACGACCTGCTGCGCAAGTACTTCCGGGTGTTGGACAGCAGTGATCTGATTCCCGAGCAGTTCCGCACCTCGCGCAACACCAACCCGGTGCGCGACGGTCTGGCGGCCTGGGACCAGGCCTGGGACACCGACGAGTTTGTGGTTGACCCCAGCCGGCTGACCCTGGACATCAGCCGCACCGGGGTGGACGGGGACACGTTCAAGCACAGCTATCTGATGGACGGGCACGCCATCCAGGTGAACAAGACCAGCCGCACCAGCGTGCTGCTGATGACCAACATCGGCACCAACCGCAGCGCCGTCGCCTACCTGATCGAGGTGCTGATCAAGATCGCCAACGAACTGGAACGCCAGCGCCGGCTGGACGGGCGGGACGCCTACCCGGCCCAGCCCACCGCCCAGCCGCAGGTGCCGCTGCCGGACTTCAGCCATTTCGCCCCGGCCTTTGACGGGGGAGCGCAGAGCGGGGACATGCGCCGGGCCTACTACCTGACCTACGACGACCCGGCCACGACGTTCTACCATTCCCCGGCCATCCGCGAGCGCATCGCGGCGGGCCAGGAGGTGGTGTCGGCCGCGTTCGTCACCCCCTACCCGCCGGGCTTCCCGGTGCTGGTGCCCGGCCAGGTGATCAGCCTGCCCATCCTGGACTACATGGACGCGTTGGACACCAGGGAAATCCACGGCTACCACCGCCAATACGGGTACCAGGTGTTCACCCCCGAGGCCCTGGCCCTGGTGGAGCAGGACAAACGCGGCTAACGGGCAATACCGCGGCTCGCCACCCCTGAGACCCAGCTCACGCCGCAGTCGTGCGGCCGATAGGCTGGGACGATGACTTGGACTGATAAGCACGTCACCGTTCCCGCCCGGCTACGCCCCGGCGCTCGGGTGCGGGTGGTTGCCCCCTCCTGCTCGCGCAGCTATGTCATGGAACATGACAATACGCGCTGGATCAACGAGCGTTTCGCGGCTCTGGGGATCAAGCTTTCCTTCGGACGGCATGTGGATGAGCGTGACGACTTCGACAGCTCGTCGATCACCTCGCGCCTGGAGGACCTGCACGCGGCGTTCGCTGATCCGGCGGTGGACGGGATCATGAGCGTGATCGGCGGGTTCAACGCCAACGAGCTGCTGCCGTACCTGGATTGGGACCTGATTGCCGCCAACCCGAAGGTGTTTTGCGGCTACTCGGACTTCACCGTGCTGGCCAACGCGATCCATGCACGCACCGGGATGATCACCTATGTTGGCCCGCACTGGTCCATGTTTGGCATGCGCGACCATTTTGAACCCACTGGCCAGTGGTTCACTGCCGCCACCTCCGGCCAGGCATGGAGCATTGAGCCGGCCACGGCCTACACCGATGACTTGTGGTTCATGAACCAGGATGGGCGGCAGACGCTGCCCACCGACGGACCGTGGGTCTTGCGCGAGGGAGCGGGCACAGGACGGGTCATCGGCGGGAACCTGTGCACGCTGAACCTGCTGCAGGGCACCGGGCTGATGCCCCGGCTGGAGGGTGCCATGCTGTTCCTGGAGGACGACGCGGCCGGGGACATCCATGAATTCGCCCGCAACCTCGCCGCGCTGCTGCAGCGCCCCGACGCCGCCGGCATCACCGGTCTTGGGATCGGCCGCTTCCAGCAGGATTCGGGCGTCACCCGCTCAATGCTCCAACAAGTGGTGGACAAGCATCCGCTGCTTGACTCGGTGCCGGTGGTCGCGAACCTGGACTTCGGGCACACCAGTCCCATGTTCACCCTGCCTATCGGCGGCCAGGCTCGGCTCGCGGCAACACCGGCCCAGGGGCAGCCGGACAGGGTGCAGCTGCGGTTCGCGCACCGCCGCGAGCAGCTGGACCAGGCCGGCGGGAGCGCCGAGAACTGCTAGGCCGCG
>NZ_JAVGCZ010000119.1:0-7220 GCF_052928425.1 Glutamicibacter sp. BSL13 | reverse complement strand
CCGAACCACACCTGCACGGTGCCACGACGGTGGTGCTGGCCGCCGCCGGCACCCGTCTGCCGGCCGGGCAGCAGCAGATCAGCGACCTGGCCGGGCAGCTTTCCCAGCGCCTGGGCCGAGGTGTGCAGGTGGGCTACTGCGCCGGGGCCGAACCAAGGGTGCCAGCACTGGTGCAGGGACAGGCGGGGCAGCGCACCCTGGTGCTCAGCGCCCTGCTGGCCGAGGGGTTCTTCCAGGACAAGCTGCGTAGCACCGGCGCCTGGCAGGTGACAACACCGCTGTTGCCCGACGTCATGATCGCGCAATGTTTCCTTGAAAGACTTTTCCAGGCGCTGCAAGCGGCGGCGTGGGTGACGAAAAAAGTCGAAGTTGAGGGCCGCTAAGCCGCACGAAGAGATGTGACAGCGACCGGTTGCCAGCGGGTGGGGCCCACTTCCTACGCTGGCAACCATGACGCAGACAACCACACCAAGCCGCCGGCCCCCACGGGCCGCGAAACCCAACGGGCAATGGAAAATTGATGGCCCCACCCCGCTGAACGCCAATGAGGAACTCAAGCAGGCCGATGACGGGCTGAACGTGCGCGAACGCATCGAGACGATCTACGCGGTGCACGGCTTTGACTCCATCGACCCCGACGACCTGCACGGACGCTTCCGCTGGTGGGGGCTGTACACCCAGCGCGCCCAGGGCATCCCCGGCGGCAAGACCGCCACCTTGGAACCCCATGAGCTGGAAGATGAATACTTCATGCTGCGGGTGCGCATCGACGGTGGCGCACTGAGCACCGAACAGCTGCGGGTCATCGGGCAGATCTCCCGGGACTTCGCCCGCGACACCGCGGACATCACCGACCGGCAGAACATCCAGCTGCACTGGGTGGACATCGTCAACGTCCCGGAAATCTGGCGGCGGCTGGAAGCGGTGGGCGTGCACACCACCGAGGCCTGCGGGGACGTGCCCCGGGTGATCCTGGGCTCCCCGGTGGCCGGGATAGCCAAGGACGAACTGATCGACCCGACCCCGGTGATCCAGGAAATCGCCCGCCGCTACATCGGTAACCCCCAGTTCTCCAACCTGCCGCGCAAATACAAGACCGCGATCACCGGGCACCCCAGCCAGGACGTGGTCCACGAAATCAACGACTTCGCCCTGGTGGGCGTGCAGCACCCGGAACTGGGCACCGGCTACGACCTGTGGGTGGGCGGGGGACTGTCCGCCAACCCGCGCCTGGGTGAGCGCCTCGGCGCGTTTGTCACCCCGGGGCAGGCCCCGGACGTCTGGGAGGCGGTCACCTCCATCTTCCGCGACTACGGCTACCGCCGGCTGCGCAACCGGGCCCGGCTGAAGTTCCTGCTGGCCGACTGGGGTCCGGAAAAGTTCCGGCAGGTGCTGCAGGAGGAGTACCTGGGCTACGAGCTGCCCGACGGGCCGCCGGCACCCAAGCCCGAACAGGCCGGGGACCACTCCGGGGTGCATGAACAGCACGACGGGAAGTACTACATCGGGCTGACCGCCCCGGCCGGGCGGGTCTCGGGCAGCATCCTGCTCGCGCTCGCCGAGCTGGTCGAGGCCCAGGGCTCACGCCGGCTGCGCACCACCCCGCACCAGAAGATCATTGCCCTGGACATCCCCGGCGAGCACGTGCGGCGCTTCACCGACGCCGCGGCCGCGCTGGGCCTGGACGCGTTCCCGGGCCTGGTCAAGCGTTCGGCGATCGCCTGCACCGGCATCGAGTACTGCAAGCTGGCGATCGTGGACACCAAGGACACCACCATCGACGCGGTCCGGCAGATCGAAGCCCGGCTCAGCGACCACCAGGGCCGGCTGCCCAAGGCCCTGTCCCTGCACGTGAACGGCTGCCCGAACTCCTGCGCCCGGGTGCAGACCGCGGACATCGGGCTCAAGGGACAGCTGATCACCAACCAGGACGGCGAACATGTCCCCGGCTTCCAGGTGCACCTGGGCGGCACCCTGGCCGGGGTGGAGAACGGGGAGGCCGGGCTGGGGCGCACCGTGCGCGGGCTGAAGATCGCCGCCGATGAACTGCCCGCGTACGTCACCCGCGTGCTGGGCAGCTACTCCCGGCACTCCGCGGACGGGGAGTCCTTCGCCACCTGGGCCCACCGCGCCGAGGACGGGGAACTGTCATGAGCCGCACCCCTGGAACCCCGCACACCCAGGAGCAGCTGCGCGCGATCGCGCAGCGCGGCGCCCAGGAGCTGGGCTGGGATGCGCCGGCCGCGGCCGTGGTGGATTTCGCCGCCCGGCACCTGCCCCGTCCCGGGATTGCGGTGGCCTGCTCCATGGCCGATGCGGTGCTGCCGCACCTGGTGGCCGAACGCCTGCCCGGGGTCGATGTCCTGTTCCTGGATACCGGGTACCACTTCCCCGAAACCCATGCGACCCGCGATGCGGTGGCTTCCGGGCTGAAGGTGAACGTCATTGACATCACCCCCGAACTGTCGGTGGCCGAACAGGACGCCGCCCACGGCAGGGACCTCTTCGCCCGGGATCCTGCCGCCTGCTGCCGGATGCGCAAGATGCAGCCGCTGGGCCGGGCCCTAGAAGGATATTCGGCCTGGTTCACCGGGGTGCGCCGGGACGAGGCGCCCACCCGCACCGGCACCCCGCTGGTCACCTTCGACGAGGCGCACGGGCTGATCAAGTTCAACCCGCTGGCCGCCTGGAGCTTCGACGAGCTCAGTGGATACGCCGCCCAGCACGCGGTGCCGCTGAACCTGCTGCTGGCCCACGGCTACCCGTCCATCGGCTGCGCCCCGTGCACCCAACCGGTCGCCGACGGCCAGGACCCGCGCTCCGGACGCTGGGCGGGGCTGGCCAAGACCGAATGCGGCATCCACCTCTGACACCCCCTTTTTCCCGCCATGACACCTCCGCCGCCGGGCACCCCACCCGCGGTCCCGGCGCCGACCCTGCCCTCCGAAGGAGAACCCGATGACCCTGACCGCTACCGCCCCACCGGCCACCGCCAGCAGCGTGCTGGACGCCCTGGAGGCCGAATCCATCCACATCATCCGCGAGGTGCTGGCCGAATTCGAAAAACCCGCCCTGCTCTTCTCCGGCGGCAAGGATTCGGTGGTGGTGCTGTACCTGCTGGCCAAGGCCGTCGCCCCGGCCCGGATCCCCATCCCGGTGGTGCACATCGACACCGGCCACAACTTCGGTGAGGTGATCAAGTTCCGCGACGCCACCGTCGCCCGGTACGGGTTGCGCCTGATCACCGGCTCGGTGCAGGAGTACATCGAGCGCGGCGAGCTCATCCAGCCGGCCGACGGCACCCGCAACCGGCTGCAGACCCGGGTGCTGCTGGACACGCTGGAGGCCAACGGCTTCGACGCGGTCTTCGGCGGCGCCCGCAGGGATGAGGACAAGGCCCGGGCCAAGGAACGCATCCTGTCCCTGCGCAACGAATTCGGCACCTGGGATCCGCGCAACCAGCGCCCGGAGGTGTGGAACCTGTACAACGGGCGCCACGAGCCCGGCTGGAGCGTGCGCGCCTTCCCGATCTCCAACTGGACCGAAAAGGACATCTGGGCGTACATCGAACGCGAAGGCATCGAACTGCCCGGCATCTACTTCGCCCACTGCCGCCAGGTGTTCGAACGCGACGGGATGTGGCGGGCCGTCACCCCGGTCAGCCAGCCGCACCCGCACGAGACCGTGAGCGTGCGCAAGGTGCGCTACCGCACCGTGGGGGACGCCAGCTGCACCGGGGCGGTGCTCTCCGAGGCCGACACCGTCCCCAAGGTTTTGGACGAACTGGCCCTGAGCACCCTGACCGAACGCGGAGCCACCCGGGCCGATGACCAGATCTCCTCCGCCGCCATGGAAGACCGCAAGAAGGAAGGCTACTTCTAAAATGACCGCCACCCACACCACACCACACGCCACCGCACCGCCCAGCACCACCCTGCTGCGCATCGCCACCGCCGGGTCGGTGGACGACGGCAAGTCCACGCTGGTGGGCCGCCTGCTGCACGATGCGAAGGCGATCCTGGCCGACTCACTGGACGAGCTGGCCCGCACCAGCGCCGAACGCGGCTTCGGCGGCCACACCCCGGCCCTGGATCTGGCATTGCTCACCGACGGGCTGCGCGCCGAACGCGAACAGGGGATCACCATCGACGTGGCCTACCGCTACTTCGCCACCCCACAGCGCTCCTTCATCCTGGCCGACTGCCCGGGCCACGTGCAGTACACCCGCAACACCGTCACCGGCGCCTCCACCGCGGACGCGGCCATCGTGCTGGTCGATGCCCGCCACGGGGTGGTGGAACAAACCCGCCGCCACCTGGGGGTGCTCGGGCTGCTGCGGGTGCCGCAGCTGATCATCGCCGTGAACAAGATGGACCTGGTCGGCTGGGACGAAACCGTGTTCCGCGGCATCAGCGAGCAGGTGGGGGAGCTGGCCGCCGGGCTCGGGGTGGGTACCACCCACCTGATCCCGGTCAGCGCCCTGCACGGGCAGAACATCGTCGAACCGGCCGGGCAGGCGCCCTGGTACACCGGGCCCACCCTGCTGGGGCTGCTCGAAGGGCTGCCGGCCGAAGCCGAACACGGCCCGGCCCGGCTGGACGTGCAATACGTCATCCGCCCGCAGGGGGCGCTGGCCCCCGGACTGGACCAGGACGAGTACCGGGACTTCCGCGGCTACGCCGGCACCCTGAGCGGCGGGCAGCTGGCACCCGGGGACCCGGTGCAGATCCTGTCCAACGGCCAGGTGCTCAGCAGCCGCATCCGCCAGCTGCGCACCCCCGCCGGGCCGGCCGAACGGGCCGCTGCCGGGGAAGCGGTCATCCTGCTGCTGGAGGACGAGGTGGACATCGCCCGCGGGGACACCATCATCGCCGGCACACTGCCGGACCCCACCCGGCAGCTGCAGGCCGAGGTGTGCGTGCTCGCGAACCGTCGGCTCAGCGCCGGGGACCGGGTACTGCTCAAGCACGGCACCCGGGTGGCCCCGGCGCGCATCACCGACATCGACTGCGTGCTGCAGGTCGCCGACTACACCCGGCATCCGGCCGACACGCTGGGGCTGAACGACCTGGGTCGGATCAATCTGCGCAGCTCCGCCCCGATCGCCCCCGGCGACTACGCCCACTCCCGCGCCGCCGGCTCCCTGCTGCTGATCGACCCGCGGGACGGGGCCACCCTGGCGGCCGGCATCATCCGGCCCCCCGGGGCCGAAACGGATGCGGCACACCACGAGGAACCCGGCCATGTCCCCGCCTAGGCAACCGGTGCCCGCACCCAAAGACGACGCCCGCACCCGCTTCAGCGCCGGCGCCGCCCGGCCCCCGCACCGCATCCGCCGGGTCGGCGGCACGCTGGTGGCGCTGCTGGCCGCGGCCGCGGTCCTCACCGCGTTCCTGCCGGCGCCCCAAGGCGAACGGCGGCAGGCGGCGGGCCCGGCCCAGCAGCTGCGCCTGGGCTACTTCGCCACCATCACCCACGCCCCGGCGCTGATCGCCGAATCCCGGGGACTGCTGGGGCAGGCGCTGCAGCCACAGGGCACCGAACTGGTGCCCCAGGTCTTCAGCGCAGGACCGGCCGCCATCGAGGCACTGAACTCCGGGGCGCTGGATGCCGCCTACCTGGGGCCCAGTCCGGCCCTGAACAGCTACCTGTCCAGCGGCGGAAAGTCGCTGCGCATCATTGCCGGGGCCACCGAATCCGGAGCCAGCCTGGTGGTGGAC
Organism: Glutamicibacter sp. BSL13; assembly: GCF_052928425.1. NCBI lineage: Bacteria > Bacillati > Actinomycetota > Actinomycetes > Micrococcales > Micrococcaceae > Glutamicibacter > Glutamicibacter sp. BSL13. The sequence goes on along the minus strand of NZ_JAVGCZ010000119.1, from coordinate 1,500 downwards.
CCCACGATCACCACGGTGCCCGAACTGGCCGGAAGGCAGCTGGCCACCCCGCAATACGGCGGCACCCAGGACGTGGCGCTGCGCCACTTCCTGGCCGAGCACCAGCTGTCCGACGCGGTGAGCATCACCCCCACCTCCAACGGCACGGTCGCCCAGCTGTTCGCCCGCGGCGCCATCGACGGGGCCTGGCTGCCCGAACCCTACGCCTCACTGCTGGTCGAACGGTACGGGGCCCGCCGGTTGGTGGATGAAGCCAGCCTGTGGCCGCAGGGACGCTTCCCCACTACGGTGCTGGTGGCCCGGACCGAATTCATTGACGCCCACCCGCAGACCGTGGCCCGGCTGGCCGAGGCGAACACCGAGGCGATCGCCTGGCTGAACCAGGCCACCACGGACCAGCAGGTCCAGGCGGTGCAGCAGGCCCTGGCCGCGGCCAACGGGGCGAGCCTGCCCCGCGGCGTGATTCGCGCCGCGCTCGCCGAGGTGGATTTCAGCCCGGTCCCCGACGGCAGCAGCTTCACCACCCTGGTGCAGCACGCCGCCGAGGTGGGGCTAGGCCAGCCGGGGGACGTGAGCGGGCTGATCGATCGGCGCTGGGTGCGCCACCAGGAGGAGCCATGAGCGTCCAGCTGCACGAGCTCAGCCTGCGCTACCCGGGCGGGCCGGTGGTGATCGACCGGCTGAGCACACGGATCGAGGCCGGGGAGTTCGTGGCGGTGCTCGGCGCGTCGGGATGCGGGAAGTCCTCGCTGCTGAACATCATCGCCGGACTGCAGCCACCGACCGCCGGCTGGGTGGAGGTCCCGGCCGACGGGGCCGCGTTCATGTTCCAGGACGCGAACCTGCTGCCCTGGCTGAACGCCGCGCAGAACGTGGAACTGGCGCTGAAGCTGGCCGGGATCCCGGCGGACCAGCGGAGACAGGACGCGCACCGGCTGCTTGAACTGGTGCAGCTGGGGCACGCCGCGCAGCGCAAACCCCATGAACTCTCCGGCGGCATGCGCCAGCGGGTGGCATTGGCCCGGGCCCTGGCCCAGCAGCGCCAGGTGCTGCTGATGGATGAGCCCTTCGCCGCGCTGGATGCCATCACCCGGGACCTGCTGCATGAACAGCTGCGCGACCTGTGGCACAGCTCGGGCAAGACCATCATCTTCGTCACCCACAACGTGCGCGAGGCGATCCGGCTGGCCGGTCGGATCCTGGTGCTCTCCTCCCACCCGGGGCGGATCCTGGAAACCCGGCAGGTCAGCGACGCGCTGCGCAACAACCCGGTCCGGGCCGCCGACCTGGCGGACGAACTCACCGCGATCCTCAGAAAGGAGCAGGCCAAAAATGAGCATTCTCGCACCCCGGCTTGAACGGGGCCTGGCACCCGCCGCCCGGCGCCGCCCGCCGGCGGTGCCCTCCCGGATTGATGCGGTTGTTGCCCCGCTGCTGGTGGTGGTCGTGGCGCTGAGCCTCTGGCAGATCCTGGCCTGGGTTTCCCCGCTGCGCGATGAC
>NZ_JAVGCZ010000118.1:0-7288 GCF_052928425.1 Glutamicibacter sp. BSL13 | reverse complement strand
TGCGCGCTGCCGGGCAGCGGCAGCAGGTGGTGTCCGCGGCGCTGGGGGTGATGAACCCGGGGTCCGCGTTCGAGCAGGCCCCGGCCATTCGCGGGCCGCGTGCGCGGCGCGAGAAACGGGGCGCGCGGCTGCCGGTGCTGCAGCAGGCGCTGCTGACCCGGGTGTGGCGCCGACGCCTGGCCGTGCCGCCGCTGGGGGTGGGTCTGGCGCTGGCGGCGGTGCTGCTGCTGGTGCGTTCGGCGGCGAACCCGATGACGCTGGCAGTTGGGTTGCTGCCGCTGCTGGTGCTGCTGATGCTGGCCGCGGCCAGCGCGGTGGAACCGCTCCTGGCCTCGGCGGCGCTGCGCCGGATGCTGGCGGTGGACCGCACCCAGGTGGTGCGCGCGGCGGCGTGGCTGATCCTGCCCGCGGCCCTGCTGGCGACCTGCCTGGCGGTGGGCGTTGCCGCCTGGTTGTTCGTGCTGCCCTCCTGGACGGCGGCACTGGCCGGGGTGCTGCTGGCCAGCGGCGGGGTGTTCGCCGGAGCGGTGCAGCGGGCCGGGCGCGGGCACCAGGACTTCTCAGGCCAGCTGCTGGCGGCCGGCACCAGTACCGAGGGGTTCGCGGCGGTGGGGTATTCCCTGTCCGGGGTGCTTCCGGTGTTGGCCGGGGCAGCACCGCTGCTGGCGGTGCTGCTGGGCACCACCGATCTGCCCTGGGTGCTGTGGGCCGTGGGCGCACTGGCCTGCGGAAGCGCCCTGGCGGCGCTGCGCGAGAAGGCAGCCTGAGCTTCCTCCGGCCGCTAGGTCGGCTGGCCCTGCGGGTCGGGTTTGCCGGCGTAGTACTTGGCCATGACCTCGTCCTTGAACTCGAAGAACGTGCCCTGCTCGATCGCCTGGCGGGCGGATTCGACCAGGTTCACGGTGAAGTGCTCATTGTGGATCGAGATCAGCGTGTGGCTGAGCAGCTCCTTGGCCTTGTACAGGTGGTGGATGTAGGCCCGGGTGAAGTGCTGGCAGGCGTAGCAGGTGCAGCCGTCGACCAGCGGGGTGAAGTCGCGCTTGTAGCGGGCCCCGGAGAGGTTGAAGCGGCCGTGCGGCGTGTAGAACGCCGAGTTGCGCGCCACCCGGGTGGGGGAAACGCAGTCGAAGGTGTCGGCCCCGTTTTCGATGGCGGTGAAGATGTCATCCGGTTCGGAGATTCCCAGCAGGTGCCGCGGCTTGTCCTCGGGCAGTTCCTGCGCGCACCATCCCACGATGGTGCCCAGGTTTTCCTTCTCCAGGGCCCCGCCGATGCCGAACCCGTCAAAGGCCATTGCCCCCAGGTCCCGGCAGGCCTTGCGGCGCAGGTCTTCGTACTGGGCGCCCTGGATGACCCCGAACAGGGCCTGGTAGGGCTTGGTGCTGCGCTCGTCGGTGAGCCGGAAATGTTCGGCGATGCAGCGTTCGGCCCAGCGCCGGGTGCGCTCCAGCGACTCGACCTGGTAGCCGCGCGAGTTCTGCAAGGTGGTCAGCTCGTCAAAGGCGAACATGATGTCCGCCCCGATCTGGTGCTGCACGCCCATGGAGATTTCGGGGGAGAAGCGGTGCATGGTCCCGTCCAGGTGGGATTTGAACCAGACCCCGTCCTCGTCCACGTTGGCCATGCGCTCCTTTCCGGGGGCGACCGCATCATCCGGGCCGGACTGGTCCACCGATTTCATGTCGATGACCTTCTTGAACCCCGACCCCAGGCTCATCACCTGGAAGCCCCCGGAGTCGGTGAAGGTCGGGCCCTGCCAGCCCATGAACGAGCCCAGTCCGCCGGCGGCGTCCAGGATGTCCGCCCCGGGCTGCAGGTACAGGTGGTAGGCGTTGGCCAGCACCGCCTGGGCGCCCAGCTCCTGGACCTGCGCCGGGGTTAGTGCCTTGACCGTGGCCTTGGTGCCCACCGCGATGAACGCGGGGGTCTTGATCTGCCCGTGCGGGGTGGTGATGGTTCCGGTGCGCCCGGGCAGGGTGTTGCCCTCGCCGTCCGTCAGCCGGGTGCCGACCTGGAAGGAGAATTCGGCTTGCTGGGGGTGGGCGGCGGCGGGATCAAAAGTTGTTTCTGGCACCTATCTAGTGTGCCGCATGCGCGCACCCGTGAGGAAAACGACAGGTGGCGGAGTGGAACAAACTAGGCAATGCGCGGTGCAGCGGACAAGAATGGACAGCGGAAGGCCGCGGACCGCCGGAAAGCGGTGGGGCCGTGGGCGCAGGTGGTGTCGTTGGTCAAGGGAGGCAGCGTGGGTTTGGAGCAGCCGGGACTGCGTGGAGCATTGAAGTCGCTGGTGACGCTGGGCCCTGCCCGCAATGACCACTGGATCGGGTTGCGCACCGCGCTGGGAATCTTCCTGCCGCTGCTGGTGCTGATGCTCGTGGACCGGCTGGATCTGATGGTGTTCGTGGTCTTCGGTGCGTTCACCGGCGTCTACGGCCGGGTGGACGGGTACTGGAACCGGCTGCGCATGCAGGTGCGCTCGGGGCTGCTGTTCTTCGCGGTCATCACCCTGGCGCTGGCGGCGTCCACCTGGTGGGTGGCCCATGATGACCCGGAACTGAAGTCCTGGCAGATCGTGGGGGCGACCACGCTGGTGGCCGGGATCTGCTCGGTGCTCGCCGGGCTGCTGCGGTTGCGTCCGGCCGGTTCCCTGTTCCACATCTTCGCGTTTGCCGCGATTGCCTCCATCCCGCAGCCGGTGCCGTTCGCCGATGCGCTGATCGCCACCGGGGCCACCATGGCGCTGGCCGTGGGGATCGGGGCGGCCGGGGCGGTGGGCCAGTGGGCGAACGTCTGGCAGCGCACGAAGCTGCCGCCGTTGTCGGACAACGTGAAGAAGGCGATCTGGTGGGAGGGGCTCTTCCACATCCTGACCGCCGGTGCGGCCGGGGCGCTGGCCAACATCGTGGGCAGCCAGCTGGCGGCCGGGCACAACTACTGGGCGATGGTCGCCGCGGTGGTGCCGTTGGCCGGGCACACCACCCGGCTGCGGGTGCGCCGCGGCATCCACCGTGTGCTGGGCACCTTGGTGGGCATGAGCCTGATGGCCGCGCTGATTCTGATCAACCCGCCGCTGTGGGTGCTGGTCGGCTGCATTGGTCTGTTCCAGTTCATGACCGAGGTGCTGGTGATGCGCAACTACTTCTTCGCGCAGATCTTCGTCACCCCGCTGGCCCTGGTGGGGGTCACGCTGGTGACCGGGTTGTCCACGGCCGTGATGTATGACCGGATTGTGGAGACCGTGATCGGCTCGCTGGTGGGCATCATCGGCGTGCTCGCCGGCAGCGCCTTCGGGCGGATGCTGCTGCGTCGCCGCGCTGAGCAGGCATAGCCGCCGGCGCTTCGGTGCCGGCACCGCCGCCGGACGGGGGTCCGGTGCGGCGGCGCGGGCGGTGGATTGGCAGTCGGGTTAGACGTTGATGCCCACGTGGGCCATGGCCTGGCGCAGGATGTTTTCCCGTCCGCCCACGAACTCGGACTGGATCTGGCTGCTCAGCGCCTCGGCGGGTGACAGCCAGCTTAGTTCCAGGGCGTCCTTGCGTGGGGTTGACTCCCCGCGCACCGGCACGATGTAGCACATGGCCACCGCGTGCTGGCGGTCATCGGTCAACCCGGTCTCGCTGGGGGCCGGGAAGTATTCGGCGACCGTGAAGGGCACCGGGCTGGCCGGCAGCTGCGGCAGCACCAGGGTGCCCAGGTCCTTCTCAATGTGGCGGATCAGCGCGGCCCGGATGGTCTCGCGGTACATGACCCGCCCGGAGACGAAGGTGCGGCGCATGCGCCCGTCCCCGTCCCCGGTGAGCATCAGGCCCACCTCGTTGACGTAGCCCAGCGGGTCCAGCCGGACGGGGATCGCCTCCACGTACAGCATGGGCAGGCGTTGGCGGGCCTCGTAAAGATCCTCTTCACTCAGCCATCCCGGATAGGGGTCAGGTGTGCGCACGTTCATACTTCCCATCTTCTCCCACAGCCGGGCGATTGGAACAGAAGCTGACCCGGTGTTGCGCAACTCACTGGCGAAGGTACCCTCCGGGGGTAGTCAGCGGACGCGCAGGGCGGTAAACTTGTTGGGATTCTTCAATCACTTGCGGCGCGATGTCGGGCCCGCCCTTTCAACCACGCGACCATCCACTCGAGCGGGGACCAAGATGACCAATGCCACCGAGCGCCTGAGCGCCAAAAACTTCACCACCATTGCGGTGCTGATCGTCTCGACTTTCGTGGTCATCCTCAACGAGACGATCATGAACGTTGCCCTTCCCGTGCTGATGGGTGAATTCCAGGTTACCGCCGACACGATCCAGTGGCTGACCACCATCTTCATGCTCACCATGGCGGTGGTCATCCCCACCACCGGGTTCCTGCTGCAAAAGCTGAGCACCCGGCGGGCCTTCGTGCTGGCCATGGGCCTGTTCACCCTGGGCACCGCGCTGGCGGCGCTGGCCCCGGGCTTCTCGGTGCTGCTGGGGGCCCGCATCATCCAGGCCTCCGGCACCGCGATCATGATGCCGCTGCTGATGACCACCATCCTGGACCTGGTGCCCCCGGAGCGCCGCGGCGTGCTGATGGGCAACGTGTCCATCGTGATCTCGGTGGCCCCGGCGGTCGGGCCTACCCTGTCCGGGCTGATCCTGCAGTACCTGTCCTGGCGGTTCATGTTCATCGTCATCATCCCGGTGGCGGTGCTGGCCCTGCTGATCGGCACCCCACGGCTGGATGCCACCGCCCAGAGCTCCAAGACCCCGCTGTCGGTGCCCTCCCTGCTGTTGGCCTTGCCGGGCTTCGGCGGCCTGGTGTACGGGCTGAGCCGGCTCTCGGCCGCGGGGCTGAACGCCGTGAACGCCACCGTGCTGGTGGTGGCGGTGCTCTGCCTGGTGGCCTTCACCCTGCTGCAGGCCCGCCTGCAGCAACGCGATGCTGCGCTGCTGGATCTGCGTTCGTTCACCTACCGGCCCTTCACGCTTTCGCTGCTGCTGATGGTCTTTGCCATGGTGGCCCTGTTCGGGGTCATCATCCTGCTGCCGATGTTCTTCACCTCGGTGCTGGGCCTGGACACGCTGGCCACCGGCCTGATCATGCTGCCCGGCGGGTTGTTGATGGGTCTGCTGGCCCCGTTCGTGGGCCGGCTGTTCGACAAGGTCGGGGCCCGGCCGCTGCTGGTGCCCGGCGGGGTGATCCTGACCGCGGTGCTGCTGGGCTACGCGCTGGTGCTTGATGCGCAGACCCCGGTCTGGCTGCTGGTGGTGATGCACCTGGTGATGAGCCTGGGCATGGCGCTGATCTTCACCCCGGCGTTCACCACCGCGCTGAACCCGCTGCCGCACCACCTGCATTCGCACGGTTCGGCGGTGCTCTCCACGCTGCAGCAGCTGGGTGGGGCCATGGGCACCGCCCTGGTGGTGGGCGTGGTCGCCGCCACCACCGGTGCGCGCGCCGCCGCCGGCGTGGATGAGCTGGATGCGACCATCCAGGGCTTCTCCGCCGGTTTCAGCGTCGGGGTGGTCTGCGGTATCGGCGTCATCGTCATCGGGTTCCTGCTGGGCGGCCGGCAGCAGGCTCCGGTTGCCGAGGAGGGCGCCCTGTCCACCCACTAGCCAAGCGGGCGGATCCAACTGAGCAGGCCGCATCCGGGATTTGCCCGGATGCGGCCTCTTCAATTTCCGCGCGGGCCGAACTAGGCTGAAGTCGAAACCACATGAGTAAGTGAGCATTAACCGAATGTCGGTGGTGGCCACGACGGCGGAGGGGTAGCGGATGCAAAGCAAGAATGCGGTGGCACTGGTCAGCGGCGGCCTGTCGGGATTGGGGCGGGCCACCGCCCAGACCCTGGCCGAGGCCGGGGCCAAGGTCGTGGTGCTGGACTTGCCTCGGGAGGACGGGGATGAGATTGCCGCGCAGATCGGGGCGGAGGTCAGCTACTGCGCGGCCGACGTGACCAGCGCCGAGCAGGTGCAGGCGGCCGTACAGGCCGCCGCCGCGCGCGGGCCGCTGCGCATCGTGGTCAACTGCGCCGGGGTGGCCACCCCGGGCAAGGTGCTGGGCCGCGATGGGGTGCTGCCGCTGGAAAAGTTCGCCAAGGTCCTGGAAATCAACACCATCGGCACCTTCAATGTCATCCGGCTGGCGGCCGAGGCCATCAGCCAAACCGATGCGCTGCAGGACGAGCAGGGCACCAGCGAACGCGGGGTCATCGTCAATACCGCCTCGGTGGCCGCATTCGACGGGCAGATCGGCCAGCCGGCCTACGCGGCGTCCAAGGGGGCGGTGGCGGCCATGACCCTACCGCTGGCCCGTGAGCTGGCCCGCCACCAGATTCGGGTGATGACCATTGCCCCGGGGATTTTCGAAACCCCGATGATGTCCGGGCTGCCGCAGGCCGCCCAGGATTCGCTCGGCGCCCAGGTGCCGCACCCTTCCCGGCTGGGCAAGCCGCAGGAATATGCCGCGCTGGTGAGCCACATCGTGGCCAACCCGATGCTGAACGGGGAAACCATCCGGCTGGACGGCGCGATTCGGATGGCGCCGAAGTAGGGGGTGGTTCTACCCCGAGGAATCTTCCGGCGAGGTGCTCCCGGGGTCGGCGGGGTGGGAAGCGTGGTGCCGGGCGGCCCGGTGCTCGGCGTGCGTGACCTGGTGACGTCGGGTCTCGGCGGCGATCAGCACGATCACGGCGCCCAGGGCGGTGCTAACGGGCAACCACCATGAAAGCCCGGGGTCCCGCCACTGGCCAAGGGCCACCGGCAGCATCCCGGCAAGGAAGCCCATGGCCACCGAATGCCGCCCCCGTTCTCCGTGGGCGGCGCCCGCTCCCAGCACGGCCAGCACCAGGACCGCCACCAGCCCCGCCCACGCCTGCTCGTTCCATTGCGTGGCGGAGAAGAACAGCTCGGTGGTGAAGACCAGCCCGTAACCGGTCAGCAGCCCCAACGGCACATCGGTGCCCAGCCGCTCGGTGAGGTTGCCGGCGGTATGCCGATTCAGCTCCCGCAATCCCAGGGCCGCGGCCCCCGTGGCCGCCACTGCCGCCACCACCGCCGTCCACGGCAGGAACGCGGCCGCCAGCACCTGGCTGCAGCCGAACAGCGCGGCCGCGCAGGCCAGCAGCGGGCCGGCTGCCCGCTGCCGACGGGCGCTGCGCTGGGTGGGCAGCAGCGCAAAGAGCCCGGCCCCGAACACCGCGAACGCCAGGACCGGCCAAACCACCACCTGGCTGGCACCGGTGCTCCACAGGGTGGTTGCGGTGCGTGCCACGCCGGCGGTGCCCAGCGTCAGGACGCTGAGCGCAAAC
>NZ_JAVGCZ010000117.1:0-7393 GCF_052928425.1 Glutamicibacter sp. BSL13 | reverse complement strand
AGCAGCAGCCAGAGCAGGGCGCCGAACAGCGCCCCGGCAGAGTTGGCGATGATGTCCCGCACATCGGCGTGCCGCCCGGGCAGCACCAGCCACTGGCCCGCCTCGATCGCCACGGCCAACCCCGCCCCCAGCAGCACCGCCGGGACCCAGGAGCGCAGCAGGTGGGCCAGCAGCAGGCCGCACGGGATGAAGAGCACCACGTTGGCGGCAAACTCCAGCAGGTTGTATCCAATGATCTGCGGCACACCCCGGCGGTGCAGCGCATCGAAGAACGCCATCAGCTGCGCGTTCACCGGGGCGTCCACGGGGCTCGGCCAGGCCGCTATCAGGGCCAGCGCCACCAGGTAACCCGCCCCCGCCAGCCAGATGATCAGCCGATTTCGCGTGCCGTCCCTGCCCATGTGCGCCCCCTTGTGCCCCATCACCCGCCCGCCGGCCGGGCCCGGGAGACTGGCCCCAGTCTATGCGCCGCGGCGCACCGAACGTGACATGATGGACGGGCACCAGTGAAGGAAGGACATCCACCCCGTGGCCCACCCCAACCGCCCGTCCCGCGCGGCAGCGAAGAACCCGGCGAAACACCCCAAGAGCCAGGCCAAGACCCTGCCCAAGAACCTGAAGAAGCTTGTCCGGGCCCGGATGGAGCGCACCGGCGAAAGCTACACCACCGCCCGCAAGGCAATCCTGGACGGGCGGCCCGAGCCGAAGTCCGCCCAGCATGCCGCCGCACGCCAGCAGGGCGCGGCCCCGGCGGGGGAGCCGGCACCGGAGGAACTGCCCGAATACCCGGCGCCGCAGAACGTGCGCCAATACGATGCGGCCCTGTGGCACCGGATCCTCACCCAGTCCGGGGTGAAGGACCCGCTGAGCGGTGAACCGCTGAGCGAGGCGATGCTTGCCGGACTGGCCGGCGGCATCGGGTTCATGCTGCACAGCTTCGTGGACGCCGACACCGTGAACCTGGCCTTGGTCACCCGCGCCCACCCCGAACCGTTCACCGCCACCCTGCTGGAGCGCTGCGGGGCGAAGGTGCGCATCCGCACCACCGGCAACCAGCAGGCCGCCGCCGCGAACCTGGACGCCGCACTGGAGGCGGGGCGGGCCATCGCGGTGCGCGTCACCCGCGCCGCCCTGCCGTGGGTGGCCACCGGCAGCGTGGAAGCCGAGGACACCATCGATGTGGCGGTGCTCGGCGAACTGGATGGGATGCTGCTGGTCGATGACGGCAGCGGTGAGCTGCAGCAGATCAGCGACTCCGACCTGGCCGCAGCCCGAGCCCGGCACAAGCGGGACCGGAACTTCAGCGCCTGGGTGCCCTCCCGCCGCGGGCCGCGCCCCGCCGCGCTGGCCGCCAATGTGCGCGAGGCGATCGCCCAAACCACCGGGCGGATGCTGGGCACCACCGAGCTGCCCGGCCTGCCCCAGCACTACGCCCGCAACTTCGGGGTGAGCGGGATGCGGCGCTGGGCCGAACGGCTGGCCGACACCACTGGGGACACCGGCTGGGCCACCATGCTGGCCGAGCCGGCACTCTATGACTCGGCGCTGGAGCAGCTGCACGGATTCTTTGCTGACTCCCGCTTCGCCGCCGCCGATGGGCTGCGCGGGCTGTACGCCCAGTTCCTGCAGGAGGCCAGCGCCCTGCCCGGGCTCGGCGCCCTGGCCCAGTCCGTGCCCGCCTACACGCAGCTGGCCGCGGACTGGGAAGGCTTCACCGCAGCCCTGCTGGCCCCCGGGGACGGGCAGGCGCCGGCGCAGCGCTTCAGCGCGCTGGCCGGGCAGCTGGCGGCACTGGCCGACGCCGAACAGGCCGCCGCTACGCAGCTGGACGGGATCCGGGCCTCACTGCCGGGAACCGGCGCCGGCCAGGCGCAGCCGGTGGCGACGCAAAGGCCGTGAACCGCAGGGGAACTTGATAACCTAGAGCAGTGATTAACGAGATTGAGATCGGCCGCTCCAAGCGCGCCAGCCAGGCATACTCCCTTGACGACGTGGCCATCGTGCCGGACCGGCGAACCCGGGACCCCAAGGACGTCTCGGTCACCTGGCAGATCGACGCCTTCGAATTCAGCACCCCCATCCTCGGCGCCCCGATGGATTCGGTGATGAGCCCGGACACCGCCATCCAGCTGGGCAAGCTCGGCGGGCTGGGCGTGCTGAACCTGGAAGGGCTGTGGACCCGCTACGAGGACCCCACCACGGTGCTTGAGGAAATCTCCGCGCTGCGTTCGGAAAGCGCCCGCCGCGCCGACCCGGCGATCACCCGCAAGCTGCAGCAGCTGTACACCGCACCGATCCAGCCCGAACTGATCACCGAGCGGATCACCCAGATCCGTGAGTCCGGGGTGGTGGTGGCCGGGTCGCTGACCCCGCAGCGCACCCAGGAGCACTACCAGACCGTCATCGACGCCGGGGTGGACATCTTCGTCATCCGCGGCACCACCGTCTCGGCCGAACACGTTTCCAAGACGACCGAACCGCTGAACCTGAAGCAGTTCATCTACGAACTGGACGTGCCGGTCATCGTCGGCGGTGCGGCCGGCTACACCCCGGCCATGCACCTGATGCGCACCGGCGCCGCCGGCGTGCTGGTCGGCTTCGGGGGAGGGGCCAGCAGCACCACCCGGCGCACCCTGGGCATCCACGCCCCGATGGCCACCGCCATCGCCGACGTGGCTGCGGCACGCCGCGACTACATCGAGGAGTCCGGCGGACGCTACGTGCACGTCATCGCGGACGGCGGGGTGGGCAACTCCGGTGACATGGTCAAGGCCCTGGCCATGGGAGCCGACGCCGTGATGCTCGGCACCGCCCTGGCCCGCGCCGAGGAGGCCCCGGGTGACGGCTGGCACTGGGGCATGGAGGCCGTCCACGAGGCCAGCCCCCGCGGGGACCGGGTGAAGGTGGGCACGGTCGCCCCGATGGAGCAGCTGCTCTTCGGCCCGTCCCATGAAACCACCGGCAGCTCGAACCTGGTCGGCGCGCTGCGCCGGGCCATGGCCACCACCGGCTACTCCACGCTGAAGGAATTCCAGCGGGTGGACGTCGTGGTCTCGCCCTACGAGGCCGACCGCTTCTAACCCGGCGCGCCGAGGCGCGGGCACCCACCGGCCGCCACCACACCATGTGTGGTGGCGGCCGCAGGCATGTTCGCCCCCTTGTCCGGTGGGCGCCCTGCCGGGTCCTGGCCACCACGGCGGCGGGGTCAAAGGGAAGAATCTCACCCGCCGCGCATTGGCTCTTCTACAAGCAATCGAAGTACGGTAGTGATGTGCTGAAAACCGCTTTCAAACCCAAATGGATCGCCGCGCTGCTCGGTGCCCTCATCGTGGCCACCGGCTTCGTGCTGCTCTCCGGATGGCAGTTCGGTTCCTCCACCACCGAACCCCCGGTGAAGGCGGAGAAGACCGAGGTTCCGGTGCCGCTGACCGAGCACGTGCAGCCGGGCACCGAACTGCTGGGCACGAAGGCGGACCAGATTGTTACCATGCAGGGCCACTTCCTGCCGGGCACCGAGATCCTGGTGGAAAAGCGCGTGCACGAGGGCCAGACCGGCTACTGGGTGATCAGCGCGTTCGCGGTGGACGGCGCCCCCGACGATGAGGCCATCGCGGTGGTGCGCGGCTGGGAAGCCGAACCGAACGACCCGCCGGCCACCCCGGAGGGCCAGTTCACCATCACCGGCCGGCTGATCCCGCCCGAGGGCCCGGTGCTTCAGCGCGACGTGCGCGAACCGTACTACGCGTCAGTCTCCAGCGCCCAGCTGGCCAACACCTGGGATCTGCCGCTGTACTCCGGATTCGTCTCCATCCACGAGCTGGCCAACGACGCCGGGCCGGTGACCGAGCCGGGGCTGAGCCACATCTTTGTCGGCACCCAACCGCAGGAAGCCACCGTGAACTGGCTGAACGTCTTCTACGGGATTGAATGGGTGGTCTTCGCCGGCTTCGCGTTCTTCCTGTGGTACCGCCTGGTGCGCGATGACTACCAGCGCGAACTGGATGAACTGGCCGAGCAGGGCGCCGCCGAGCACCGCCGCGGCCAGGAGCCCACCGGCCAGGAGCCGAGCCAAGACCATTCGTCCTCCGGCCCGCACGGCACCTCCCAGAACCACTAAGACCCCTCGGGGCTTTGCCCCAAAGCCCCTTCGCGGAAGGAACACTCCAAGCATGTCCAGCCCCACCACCCCCGGCACCCCACGCAAGTTCGGCGGCACCCCCACCCAGATCCGCAACGCGCTGGCCTTCTACAAAGTGCTCTCCTACGCCACCGGTGTGATGCTGCTGCTGCTGGTGGCCGAGATGGTCCTGAAGTACTTCTGGGGCCTGGAACTGTTCGCCGGGGGTACCCACCTGGATGGCACCGCGAACATACTGGGCCTGTTCAACCGCGCCGAGATTGCCGGCGGGGTGAACATCTCCCTGCTGATCCTGATCGTGCACGGCTGGATGTACGTGGTCTACCTGTTCTCCGACTTCCGGCTCTGGTCGATGATGCGCTGGCCGTTCATGCGCTTCATCACCATCGCCCTGGGCGGGGTGGTCCCGTTCCTCTCCTTCTTCGTGGAGCACAAGGTGCACCGTGAGGTGGAGGCCGAACTGGCCGCGTTCCCCAAGGCCGCCAAGCGCTACTAGCATCTTCGGTTCCCGGCTGGTGACGGGGATGACAGGGGTGCGGGGTTTTTACGGCGCGGTGAGCTAGTAGACTTGAATCCGTGACTACTGCGCCCCTCACCACAGAACATAAGCCGGTTCTGGTCGTCGACTACGGGGCCCAATACGCGCAGCTGATTGCTCGGCGTGTGCGTGAGGCCCGCGTGTACTCGGAGATCGTCCCGCACACCATGCCCCTGGATCAGATGCTGGCCAAGGAACCTGCCGCCATCATCCTTTCCGGCGGCCCGTCCAGCGTCTATGCGGAAAACGCCCCGGGGGTGGATCCGAAGCTGTTTGACGCCGGGGTCCCGGTCCTGGGCATCTGCTACGGCTTCCAGGCCATGGCCAACGCCCTGGGCGGCACCGTGGCCGAAACCGGTCTGCGCGAATATGGCCGCACCGAAACCGAATTCTCCGGCGGCCCGCGCTCCGTGCTGGCCGGGGCCCACACCCCACCGACGGTGTGGATGAGCCACGGCGACTCGGTCACCGCGGCCCCGGAGGGCTTTGAGGTGCTGGCCTCCACCGCCGGCGCCCCGGTCGCCGCGATCGCCGATGATGAGCGCAAGCTCTTCGGCGTGCAGTGGCACCCGGAGGTCAAGCACTGCGAGTTCGGGCAGAACGTGCTGGAGAACTTCCTCTACGACGGCGCCGGCCTGCAGGCCGAATGGACCGCCGGGTCCATCGCCGATGAGCAGATCGAACGCATCCGCGCCCAGGTGGGCGACGGCAAGGCGATCTGCGGGCTGTCCGGCGGCGTGGACTCCGCCGTGGCAGCCGCCCTGGTGCAGCGCGCTATCGGGGAAAACCTCACCTGCGTGTTCGTGAACCACGGGCTGCTGCGTGAAGGCGAAGCCGAGCAGGTGGAGAAGGACTTCGTGGCCGCCACCGGCGCGAAGCTGTACATCGCCGACGAACGCGAACGCTTCCTGAGCGCCCTGGATGGGGTGACCGACCCGGAAACCAAGCGCAAGATCATTGGCCGCGAATTCATCCGCGCCTTCGAGGCCGCGGAGAAGGCCATCGTCGAGGCCGAAGCCGAGGCCGGGGAGCCGGTGAAGTTCCTGGTGCAGGGCACCTTGTACCCGGACATCGTCGAATCCGGCGGCGGCGAGGGCACCGCGAACATCAAGAGCCACCACAACGTGGGCGGGCTGCCCGAGGACCTGCAGTTCGAGCTGGTTGAGCCGCTGCGCACCCTGTTCAAGGACGAGGTGCGTGCGGTGGGCCGCGAACTGGGCCTGCCCGAGGAGATCGTGGGACGCCAGCCGTTCCCTGGCCCGGGCCTGGGCATCCGCATCATCGGTGCGGTGAACGAGGAACGCCTCTCGATCCTGCGCAAGGCCGACGCGATCGCCCGCGAGGAGCTGACCAACGCCGGACTGGATGACGAGGTCTGGCAGATGCCGGTCGTGCTGCTGGCCGACGTGCGCAGCGTGGGCGTGCAGGGCGATGGGCGCACCTACGGGCATCCGATCGTGCTGCGCCCGGTCTCCAGTGAGGACGCGATGACCGCGGACTGGTCCCGCCTGCCCTACGACCTGCTGGCCCGGATCTCCAACCGGATCACCAACCAGGTCGACGGGGTCAACCGGGTGGTGCTGGATGTGACCAGCAAGCCCCCGGGAACCATCGAATGGGAGTAATCCGCCCCTAGCGGATCGCCCACGGGCGGAATCGGACGAAGGCCAGCCGGCGGCGCACGCCGCCGCGGCCGGCCACCGGTTCCGCCCGTGGCGCTTAAACAGTGTTTCGTACAGCCGAACCGGGCCGTGCGTGCACTACCTTAGGAAGTGGCGTGTTGTGTGCCAAAACCGGCCCGCGGCGACCGCGCGGCACGGGGGCAAAATCTGATCCCGGCATCGGCGGGCGCCGCCGACGGGAAGCGAACGAAGGGAATGAGAGTCGTGACTAGTGGCCGAACTGCTGCCGCCGAACGCGTGGCCAGCTGGGTAAAGACCCTGGGGCAGGGGACCGGCGCGGACACCACGCTGCGGTTCGCCCCGTCGACCTCCAACAGCATCGACATCACCCACGCCAACCCCTCGGGCCTGGCCCAGTTCCTGGCCGGGCGGCGCACCCGCCTGTCCACCCTGCTGCATGACGCGGACCAGTTCGCGGTGGCCAAGCGCACCGCCCGTGCGCTGGACGCGAAGATCGATGAACTGTGGGACGAGCGCGGCATCGACGTGGGCTACCTGGCCGCGGGCGTGGCGAACTGGCGCGCCACCCATGAGGGGCGCAGCGAGGCGCTGTCCGCCCCGATCATGCTCGGGCGGATCAAGCTGACCCGCCACCTGGACCAGGACGACTACGACGTGCAGCTGGTGGGCCGCGCCATCGTCTCCCCGGCGTTCATCCGCCAGGTCGAGGCCGACCACCACGCCGCCATTGACACCCAGGCGGTGCACGCCGCCGCCTACTCCATCGCCCGCTTCGACCCGGTGCGCGGCATGGATGCCCTGCGCCACCAGCTGGCCGACGTGCCCGGGGTGGTCATCGGCCACCGCCTGCTGCTGTCCACCTTCGCGGATCTGACCGACCCGGCCGACCCGGCCAAGCTCAGCGCCGGGCACCCGGTCATCGCCGGGCTGGTCAACCACGCCGAACACGCCGCCGGCCTCCAGGACGCGGCCCGGCAGGACACCGCCCCGAATCCCGCGGACGCGGCGCAGGGCGCCGGCACGGAGGAGGACGAGCAGGCCCCGGCCCACTCCGGCTCCCGGCTGCGCCGCGTG
>NZ_JAVGCZ010000116.1:0-7474 GCF_052928425.1 Glutamicibacter sp. BSL13 | reverse complement strand
CGGGGGCGCGGCGGCGCCCGGCCGGGCGGGGCCGGGGGCTGGGCACCACGTTGATCGCGTCGGTGGGCAGTTCGGTGGGCGGGGCGCAGCGCTGCTCGGGATCCAGCGGGACCACCTTGGCGCTGGTGGTGCGGGGTGCGGTGTGCCCCGCGGCGTGCGGCACGCTGGCGGAGGGGCGGGCCGCGGCGGGGCGTGGCCCCTGCCGGTGCTCCGTCATCGACCCGCTGCCGGGGTGCGCCGCACCGGTGCCCGCGTCCTGGGCGTCTGGTTCGCCGTTCCCCTCGGGTCGCTTGGGGGTCGGTCGACGAGGCATTCGTGGTGGTCGCTGAGCCATGCTCCCCCATTCTTTGGTCTGTGGCCGGCGGTACCGTGCGGCGGTACGCGTCGTTAAACGACGAAGCCCGCCGGCAGGTTCCTACCGACGAGCTTAATCGCTATCACTGGCAATTAGCTGTTGAAACGCGGGAAGGCGCTGGCGCCGGCGTAGATAGCTGCATCACCGAGGTCCTCCTCGATGCGCAGCAGCTGGTTGTACTTGGCCACGCGCTCGGAGCGGGCCGGGGCGCCGGTCTTGATCTGTCCGGCGTTGGTGGCCACGCAGATCTCGGCGATGGTCACGTCCTCGGTCTCCCCCGAACGGTGCGAGGTGATGGTGGTGTAGCCGGCACGCTGGGCCATGGTGATCGCATCCAGGGTTTCGGTCAGCGAACCGATTTGGTTGACCTTGACCAGCAGCGAGTTGGCGATGTCCTTCTCGATGCCCTCGGCCAGGCGCTGCGGGTTGGTGACGAACAGGTCATCGCCCACCAGCTGCACCTTCTCCCCGATCGCGTCGGTCAGGGTCTTCCAGCCCTCCCAGTCGTTCTCATCCAGCGGGTCCTCGATGGAGACCAGCGGGAAGTCGGCGACCAGCTGGGCGTAGTAGTCGCTCATCTGCTGGGCCGAACGCTGCTGGCCCTCAAACTGGTAGGAGCCGTTCTCGAAGAACTCGGAGGAGGCCACGTCCAGCGCCAGGGCGATGTCCTGGCCCGGGGTGTAGCCGGCCCGCTGGATCGCCTCGGTGATCAGCTCCAGGGCGGCACGGTTGCTGGGCAGGTTCGGGGCGAAGCCGCCCTCGTCGCCCAGGCCGGTGGACAGGCCCTTTTCCTTCAGCACGGACTTGAGGTTGTGGTAGACCTCAACACCCCAGCGCAGGGCCTCGGAGAAGGTCTCGGCGCCGATCGGGGCGATCATGAACTCCTGGATGTCCACGTCGGAGTCGGCGTGCGAACCGCCGTTGAGGATGTTCATCAGCGGCACCGGCAGCACGTGGGCGTTCGGGCCGCCCAGGTACTTGAACAGCGGCAGGTTGGCGCTGGTGGCGGCGGCGGTGGCCACGGCCAGGGAGACGCCCAGGATGGCGTTGGCGCCCAGCTTGGACTTGTTGCTGGTGCCGTCCAGGTCGATCATGGCCTGGTCGATGGCACGCTGGTCGGTGGCATCCATGCCTTCCAGTTCCCCGGCGATCTCTTCGATCACTGCCTCAACGGCACCGAGCACGCCCTTGCCCTGGTAGCGCTTCTTGTCTCCGTCGCGGCGCTCCGCGGCCTCGAACTGCCCGGTGGAGGCGCCCGAGGGAACAGCCGCGCGGCCGTGGGAGCCGTCGGTGAGCAGGACTTCGACCTCAACGGTCGGGTTGCCGCGGGAATCAAGGATTTCACGCGCGTGGATGGCGTCAATCAATGCCATGAGTTTGGACTCCTTGTATAAAGGGGTGGTCGAGGGGCAAGTCAATCCAGCGGTCCAGATTGACCGTTGGCACCGTTGCCTGGTTCCTAGCCTAGCGCTTACCCGGGGTTTCCGGCGACGATGTGTCATCACCGGGCTGGGCATAGCGGGCCGTCAGCGCGTCGCGCAGCACCGCCTCCGCGTCCAGGCCCAGTTCGCTGGCCCGAGCGGTGAGCCCCATCAGGGCCGCGGCGAGCTGCTGCTCGTCGTTCACCGCCGCAGCCAGCGCTCCCCCGCCCTGGTGCTCGGGCGCCACCGGCCGCCCGGCGCGGGCCTGGCGGGAAAGCAGCTTCTGGGACAGGGTCAGGGCCGGCAGCCCGGCAGGCGGCCCGGCCCGAGGCCGGCGCCCGCGCTGTTCCTCCGCCTTGGCCGCATCCCAGGTCTCGATGATGGTGGCCACATCCTGGGTGATGTCCCCGCGCAGCTCCCCGTGCTCGTCGAAGATGTGCCGGTTGCGGCGCAGCATCTTCTGGCGCAGCCCGTTGGCCACGTCGTCGAAGCCGAACTGTCCGGCCTCGCTGGCGATCTGGGCGTGCAGCACGATCTGCAGCAGCAGGTCCCCCAGTTCGTCGCGCAGCTCCTGCGGGTTTCCGGCCCCGATCGCGTCGATCACCTCATAGGCCTCCTCCACCAGGTAGGTGCGCAGCGACTGGTGGGTCAGCGCCCGCGTCCAGGCGCAGTGGGTGCGCAGGATCCCGATGGTCTCCAGCAGTTGCTCGGTCTCGGTTTCAGCCATGAAAACCATGCTAATCCCCGCAACCCGCGCTGCTGGCCCCACCCGGTGGCCTACGCTGGGGGTGATGGGCGTCGCAGCGAGCACGCTGGGCGTCCTCCCCGGTCCCGGAACGCGCGTAGCGCCCCCGTGCCGCTGCACGGGGGCAATGCCCTGCCGGGACCCGCCCACCATCCGGGAACCTGCGAAAGGACCTGCCATGACCGAGCCGCACACCCTCACCAGCCCCCAGTTTCTCGATCAGCTGCCCAGTGAACTGTTCATCGGCGGGCAGTGGCGCGAAGGCACCTCCCAGCGCACGCTGCGCACCACCAACCCCTTTGACGACACCCTGCTGGCCGAGATCCGCCAGGCCTCCACGGCCGATGTGGATGCGGCCTACCAGGCGGCCGCCGACGCCCAGCCGGGCTGGGCCAGCCTGCCTCCGGCCAAGCGCAGCGCCGTGCTGGGCAAGGCGGCGGACTACCTGCAGGAGCACTTCGAGCAGGTGCTGCAGCTGCTGGTCGCCGAATCCGGCTCCAGCCACCTGAAGGCGAACATCGAACTGTCCGGCACGATCGCCGCGATCCGGGAGGCGGCCACCTTCCCCACCCGCGTGCACGGCAAGATCCTGCCCTCCAACGCCCCGGGCAAGGAAAACCGCGTCTACCGCGAACCGGTCGGGGTGGTGGCGGTAATCAGCCCCTGGAATTTCCCGCTGCTGCTTTCGGCGCGCTCGGTGGCCCCGGCCCTGGCGCTGGGCAACACGGTGGTGCTCAAGCCGGCCTCGGACACCCCGTTGACCGGTGCCCTGGTGTTGGCCAAGGCGTTTGAACAGGCCGGGCTGGCGCCCGGGGCGCTGAACACCGTGATCGGTTCCGGCTCGGAGATCGGGGATCATGTGGTCACCCACCCCACCCCCTCCCTGGTCTCCTTCACCGGCTCCACCCCGGTGGGCCAGAACGTGGGCAAGCTGGCGATCGCCGGCGAGCGCATGAAGCGGGTCTCGCTGGAACTGGGCGGCAACGCCCCGTTCGTGGTGCTCTCCGACGCGGACCTGGACCAGGCGGTGAAGGCCGCAGCGCTGGGCAAGTTCCTGCACCAGGGCCAGATCTGCATGGCGATCAACCGGATCATCGTCGAGGACGCCGTCTACGTTGAGTTCGTCGAACGCTTCGCCGCCCAGGTCAAGGAACTGAAGTATGGGGACGCGGCCGACCCTGCCACCCTGGTCGGGCCGATCATCAACGACTCGCAGCTGGCCGGCCTGCGCGGCAAGATCGACACCGCCCGCGAGCAGGGCGCCCGGCCGGTGGTGGCCGGCCCGATCACCGGGCGGGTCATCGCCCCACACGTCTTCGCGGAGGTGACCTCGGAAATGGAGCTGTTCCGCGAGGAGATCTTCGGGCCGGTGGTCGGCATTACCCGGGCGGCGGATGAGGCCGAGGCGCTGCGCCTGGCCAACGACACCGAGTTCGGGCTCTCCTCGGCCGTGTTCACCAGCGACATCGAGCGCGGGGTGCGTTTTGCCCGCGGCATCAAGGCCGGGATGACGCACATCAACGACATCACCGCCAACGATGAACCGCACGTGATGTTCGGCGGGGAGAAGAACTCCGGGCTGGGGCGCTTCAACGGCGAGTGGGCGATCGAGGAGTTCACCACCGACCACTGGATCGGCGTGCAGGGCACCGCCAAGAAGTACCCGTTCTAGCGTTCCAGTAAACACCAGCACTGCGGGGCGGCACCTTCAGCTAAGGTGCCGCCGTCAGTGCGTTGTTGCCGAGTCCCACGCCCGCGCCTCGAACACCATGATCGGCTCGTGTCCCCGGAAGGGCGTGCGCCGCCAGGTGCCCCATACCGCGCTGACCTTGAACCCCGCCGCCTGCAGCTGCCGTGCCAGGGTGGACCGGTCGCGGAAGGTCAGCAGCGTTTCCTGCCCGATCCTCTCCCCGGTGGCCAGAAAGTGGTTGTCGAATCGCAGCAGGACCCGCCCGTGGCCTTGTTCGGTGACAGTGCACCGTTCCGCCAGCGGTCCGTGCGGGGTGTGCCTGATTTCGGGTTCCTCCTGTCCCCAGGTTTCCCAGGCCCGCGCCGCGGGGTTCCGGGATTCGAAGGCCAGCACCGCCCCGGCAGCCGCCCGGGCGCGCAGGTCCGACAGGGTCCGCTGCCACTGTGGATCGGCAATGTGCTGGGCAACGTTGCCCGTCATCACCATGAGGTCGTAGGGTCCGTCCGGCAGCAGTCGGCTGTCGCCGTGGACCCAGCGCACCGCCTGGGCGCTGGGACGGCGGCGGGCGTAGTCGAGCATCGCGGCGGAGGGGTCCACTCCGGTGACCCGCCGGCCCGGCCCGGCGAAGGTGACGGTCCGGATTCCGGTGCCGCACCCCAGATCCAGGATGCTGTTGGCCGCATGACGTGCAGCCAGCTCCCGGTAGTAGTCATGATCCGGCCCGTCGGGATTGTCCGCGTCGTAGAGGTCGACGAGCCGGGCCGCGTATTGCTCCCCCATGCCTTTCACTGCTCCCCGCTGCCAAGCACGGCGGGCCGGCGCCGGGCAATCGCGTGGATTACCCGGCACCGGCCCGCGGTGCGTGTTTCAGCCACCCGCGGTGGATGGCTGAGGTGGATGCTTAGTCCTCATCGTCCTCGTCGAAGTCGTCTTCGTCGTACTCATCGTCGAAGTCATCATCCTCGTCGTCCAGCAGGTCCGCGTAGGCGTCGTTGATGTACTCGACCATCATCTCGCGCACCTCCAGCGGCACGAAGGCGGCCTCGGCGGCGTTCAGGGTCAGATCCAGCAGGTCTTCCAGGTCGTAGTCGAACGCCTCCACCAGCAGCTCGTACTCGTCCGAGAGCGTGGTGCCGCTCATCAGCCGGTTGTCCGGGGAGATGGTCACGTTGAACCCGGTCTGCACCAGCAGGTCGATCGGATGGTTCTCGATGCCCTGGCCAAATCCGGCGCTCGCCCCGGTCTGCAGGTTCGAGGACGGGCAGATTTCCAGCGGAATGCCGCGTTCACGCACCCAGTTGGCGACCTGGCCCAGCGAAACCAGGCCGGTGTCCTCCCCCACCTGCTCGCCTTCATCGTCCACCCCACCGAATTCGATGGTGATGTCCTCGGCGATGCGCACCCCGTGGCCCAGGCGCTGGGCGCGGCCGATCAGGATGGCCTCCTTGATGGAGTCGATCCCGGCCGCCTCACCGGCGTGCACGGTGGTGGGGAAGAAGTTCTCGGCCAGCAGGTCGAACGCCTCGGCCATGCGCGAGGGCGGGAAGCCCTCCTCGGCGCCGGCGATGTCGAAGCCGACCACCCCGTCGCCGCGGTGGCGCAGCGCCAGCTCGGCGATCTCCTTGCCGCGATCGGCGTGGCGCATCGCGGTGACCAGCTGGCCCACCTGGATCAGGTGGCCTTCCTCGGTCAGCCGCTCCACGGCCTCGTCCAGGCCCGCCTGCACCGCCTCCACGGCCTCGTCCAGGCTCAGCCCCTTGGCCAGGTGCTGTTCCGGCGCCCAGCGCACCTCACCGTAGATGACCCCGTCGGCGACCAGGTCCTCCACGAACTCGCTGGCCACCCGCTGCAGGGCGCCCTTGGTCTGCATCACCGCGATGGTGTGCTCAAAGGTTTCCAGGTAGCGCGGCAGCGACCCGGAGTCGGCGGACTCACGGAACCATTCGCCCAGTGATTCGGCGTCGTCCGCGGGCAGGGTGTGGCCCACCTCGGCTGCCAGTTCGATGATGGTCTGCGGGCGCAGCCCACCATCCAGGTGGTCGTGCAGGGAGATTTTGGGCAGATCGCGGAAGTCGAATTCGGGATCATAGGCAAGATGAATCAGTTCTTCAGTCACAGTGTCGAGCCTAGCCGCATTTGGGCCGGACAGATAGCCACCACGGCTGAAGAAAAGGACACATCTTGGGGGCGGTTATTGGTGCTGCGGGTTAATTCGCGTCCAGCTCACCGGGCGGGACGGTTTCACGGGCTTTTCCCTCCGCGCCGCCGCGCTCGGCCTGCAGCCGCCGCAGTCGCTTGCGGTGCACCGCCTCCAGGATCTTGTTCACGATCCGGTCGATGATGAACCCCAGCACCAGGGCGATCGCCACCGAGAGCACCACGCCCAGCAGCTTGTTGTCAGACAGCCAGTTTCCGGCGACCGCGCCGATCCCCACCGAGTAGCCGCCCCAGGTGATGCACCCGATGACGTCGAAGAACGTGAAACGCTGGTAGGAGTAGCCGGTCGCCCCGGCGGTCAGGTTCACCGCTACGCGCCCCAGCGGGATGTAGCGGGCGGTGAAGATCAGCAGCGCACCGGAGGTTTCCAGTTTGCGGGCCGCGAAGTCCAGCACCCTCTTGGCCCGGCCCGAACGCATCCACGCGAACTGCCGGTAGCCGATGCTGCGTCCAATCCGGAAGGTGATCTGGTCGCCGATGATGGCTCCGGCCACCCCGATCAAAAAGATCAGCAGCAGGTTGGGGCTGCCGCTGCCGAAGCCGACCGCGGCCAGCGACACCAGGAAGGTCTCCGAGGGAACGACCGGGAACACGCCGTCGATCAGGCAGAAGGCAAACAGCAACGGCAAAACCCACCAGGCGCTGGCGGCCTGCATGATTGCCTCATTGACCATTTCCATGGGTGCGTACGTCGCTTCCTCGCTGCCCGGAGCCGTCCCCCGGGCTTCTGCCTTCCATTGTCTCCCACCGGGCCGGGCACGCACACCCCCGAAAGTGATGATCTGCGCCGGCCCGGTCTCCACCCGTGGGTTGAGGCCGTTGGGCCAGGAGAATTCTTGTCTGGCACAACGAACCGCGCCGGGCAGAAGTTCCGCCGCGCCAGCTGATTCACCGGCACTGCGCACCTGCACCAGGGCAAGGCCGTGGACCGATCCGGCGCGGCATACGCCACGGGCCGCCGGCTCCCACCGGTGGTGGAGGCAGGCGGCCCGTGGCCGTGCAGCGGCTGGGTTTCACCCCGCTAGCTGGCGGTGATGCGCTCGATG
>NZ_JAVGCZ010000115.1:0-7646 GCF_052928425.1 Glutamicibacter sp. BSL13 | reverse complement strand
TCGCGTACAGCACCGGGCCCTGGGTGTCGGCCGGGTTCTGCCGCAACCGGTCATACTCGCCCACTTCCAGCCGGTGGGCCCCGGTGGCTTCCAACGCGGCGATCGCGGCCAGTTGAGCGCGGATCACGGCCCGGTAGTGCTTCTCGACCCAGCTGGCCCCACCCAACGCGACCGGTGCCCGGTGGGTGGCCCCCACCAGTCCGGCCAGGTCGGTGAACAGGGCGGTACACAGTTCCTGGATTTCACGCAGCACCGTGCCATCCAGTGCCGCACCGTTGTGCCGCACCCGGTGGCGTACCACCTCAAGGGCCGTGGCCAGGGAAACCTGATTCATGCCACCTACCATCACCCACCAAATCCAGGCGCTCCGTCCAGGCCCGGCGGGATGGGG
The DNA here is from genome assembly GCF_052928425.1 of Glutamicibacter sp. BSL13. Taxonomy (NCBI): domain Bacteria; kingdom Bacillati; phylum Actinomycetota; class Actinomycetes; order Micrococcales; family Micrococcaceae; genus Glutamicibacter; species Glutamicibacter sp. BSL13. The sequence continues at coordinate 7,255 of NZ_JAVGCZ010000115.1, read as the reverse complement.
ATAACCCACGAACCCTCCAAAATTCTTTCGGGGACCACCGGCTGGAAACACCCACCGGGAAACACCGGGGGGGAAACACCGGCCGGAAACACCAGTGGGCCAGCCACCACCCGTGGCTGGCCCACCACACCCCAACCCGAGACCCGCCCCGAGGGCCAAACCCGGATCGAGTGCGGGCAGAACGGTGCTAGTTGGTGTCGGCCAGCTGCAGGAAGCGGCTGGCGACCTCGGCGCCGCCATCGGGCGAACGGGTGATCACCATGATGGTGTCATCACCGGCGATGCAGCCCAGGATCGCGGGGATCTGCGAGTGGTCGATGGCCAGTGCCAGCAGGTTCGCAGCCCCCGGCGGAGTGCGCAGCACGACGATGTTGCCGCTGGCTTCCGCGGTGACCAGCTGCTCCTGGCAGATCTTGGACAGCCGGGCGTCGAGCACCTCCTGGGTGAGCGCGGATTGCGGGGAGCGGTCCCCGCCTTCCTGGCGCACCGCGTAGATCAGCTGCCCGGAGGTGTCCCGGATGCGCACCGCGCCGATTTCCACCAGGTCCCGGGAGAGGGTGGCCTGGGTGACTTCCAGCCCGTCGTCCTTGAGCAGGGCGAGCAGTTCGGCTTGGGACTTGACCGAGTGGTTGCCCAGGAAGGTGCGGATGCGCGCCTGGCGGGCGGTCTTGGTGCTGGGTTGGGCAGCCATGCTACTTCGCTTCCCGCACGCTGGCGGCCAGCCCGGAGACGTGCAGCAGCCAGGCCATGATGGCCTTTTGGGCGTGGACCCGGTTCTCGGCCTCGTCGAACACCACGGACTGCGGCCCGTCGATGACCTCCGCGGCGATCTCGTAGCCGCGGTAGGCCGGCAGGCAGTGCAGCACGATTGCGTCGTCCTTGGCGTGGGCCATCGCCTCGGTGCTCAGCGCATAGTCGCGGAACAGGCCCAGGCGCGCCTCCTTCTCATCCTCCTGGCCCATGGAGATCCAGGTGTCGGTGGCGACCACGTCGGCGCCGGCCAGGGCGGCCACGGCGTCGGTGGTGATGGTGACCGAGCCGCCGGTGGACTCCGCGCGCTGGCGGGCGGCGGCGACGATCGGCTCGGCCGGCAGGTAGCCCTCGGGCCCGGCGATGCGCACGTGCATGCCGGCGTTGACCCCGGCCAGCAGGTAGGAGTTGGCCATGTTGTTCGCCGCGTCGCCCAGGTAGGCCAGGCTTAGCCCGGCCAGCTCGCCCTTGTGCTCGCGCACGGTGAGCAGGTCGGCCAGCAGCTGGCAGGGGTGGTAGTCGTCGGACAGGGCGTTGATGACCGGCACCGCGCAGTTCTGCGCCATCTGCTCAAGCCCGGCCTGGGCGTAGGTGCGCCAGACGATGGTGGAGACCATGCGCTCCAGGACCTTGGCCGAGTCGGCGATGGACTCCTTGTGCCCCAGCTGGGATTCGGCGGAGTTGATGATCAGCGGGGAGCCGCCCAGTTCGGCGATGCCGGCGTGGAAGGAGACCCGGGTGCGGGTGGAGGTCTTGTCGAAGAACACCGCCACGGTTTGCGGGCCGGCGTACGGGGTGTAGCCGTAGGGGTCGGCCTTCATCGCCTGCGCCAAATCCAGCACCTCGCGCTGTTCGGCCGGTGAGAGGTCCAGGTCGGTCAGGAAGTGGCGGGTTGTTGCCATGGGCTAGTTCTCCTTGTGGGTCAGCAGTGCCTGGCCGATCAGGGCCGGCAGCTTGGCGATGAAGGTGGACAGCTGGTCGCGGGTGATGACCAGCGGCGGGGCCAGGCGGATGGTGGCCGGCCCGGTGGTGTTGATGATGAACCCGGCGTCCAGGGCGGCGGGCACCAGCGCGGCGGCGATGGGCTTGTCCAGGTCGAACGCCAGCAGCAGCCCGCGCCCGCGCACGGCGCTGATCCCGCCGATGCCCTGCAGCTGTGCGCGCAGCCATTCCCCGGTTTCGGCCACGTGGCCCAGCAGCTCGTCCTTGTCGATCACGTGGATGGTGGCCAGGGCGGCGGCGGTGGCCACCGGGTTGCCGCCGAACGTGGTGCCGTGGTCCCCCGGGCGCAGCAGGTCCGCGGCCTTGTGCCCGAACGCGATCATCGCCCCGATCGGCAGCCCGCCGCCCAGCCCCTTGGCCAGGGTCATCGCATCGGGCAGCACCGGGGCGGAGGCGAAGTACTGGCCGGTGCGGCCCATGCCGGACTGCACCTCGTCGAACACCAGCAGCGCCCCGGCCTGGTGGGTGATGGCACGGGCGGCGCGCAGGTACTCGTGGTCCAGTTCGCGCACCCCCGCCTCGCCCTGGATTGGCTCGATGAACACGGCCTGCACGGTTTCGTCCACCGCCGCGCGCAGCGCCTCGATGTCCCCGGCCGGCACCCACTGCACGTTGCCCGGCAGCGGTTCGAACGGTTCGCGGTAGGCCTGCTTCCAGGTCAGTGACAGCGCGCCGAGGCTGCGGCCGTGGAACGCGTTTTCCAGGGCGATCACCTTGGTGCGCGGCGCCTGGGCGGTGCCGGCGTTGCGCCGGGCCAGTTTCAGGGCCGCCTCGTTTGCCTCGGTGCCGGAGTTGGCGAAGAACACCTTCGAACCGCCCGGGGCGCCGGAGATTTCCAGCAGCTTTTCGGCCAGCGCGACCTGGGCCGGGGAGGTGAAGAAGTTGGAGATGTGCCCCAGGGTGGCCAGCTGGGAGGAGATCACCGAGTTCAGCAGCGGGTGGGCGTGGCCCAGCGTGTTGACCGCGATCCCGCCCAGCAGGTCCAGGTACTGGCGGCCGTCGGCGTCCCAGACGTGGCAGCCGGCGCCGCGCACCAGCACCCGCTGCGGGGTGCCGAACACTCCCAGCAGGGCCGAGGAGTAGCGTTCGGTCAGCGCGGTGGAGGTCAGTGCGCCCAGGGCGGCCAGCGCGTCGGGTTGATGGGGGTGGGAGGTCATTTCTCGTCCTTTCCGGGCACCACCTGGGTTCCGACCCCGGCGGTGGTGAACACTTCAAGCAACATCGAATGGGGTTGGCGCCCGTCGACGATGTGGGCGCGGGAGACCCCGGCGTCCACCGCGGCCAGGCAGGCGCGCATCTTCGGGATCATCCCGGAGACCAGGGACGGCAGCATCCGGCGCAGCTCCTCGCTGGTCAGCGAGGAGATCAGCGAGGACTTGTCCGGCCAGGCCGCGTACAGGCCCTCCACGTCGGTGAGGATCACCAGTTTGCTGGCCCCCAGGGCGGCGGCCAGCGCCGCGGCGGCGGTGTCCGCGTTCACGTTCAGCACCGCCCCGGTCGGCTCCCCGTCGGCCCCCACTTCCGGGGCGACGGTGGAGAGCACCGGGATCATCTGCGCGGCCAGCAGGTTGTCGATCTGGTCGGTGCGCACCGCGGTGACCTCACCGACCAGCCCCAGGTCCACCTCGATGCCGTCCACGGTGGTGCCGGTGCGCACCGCCTGCAGCGTGGCCCCGTCCTCCCCGGACAGGCCCACCGCGTAGGGCCCGTGGGAGTTGATCAGCCCGATCAGGTCGCGCTGCACCTGGCCGGTGAGCACCATGCGCACCACGTCCATGGCCTCGGGGGTGGTCACCCGCAGCCCGCCGCGGAATTCGGATTCGATGCCCAGCTTGTCCAGCATCGCGTTGATCTGCGGGCCGCCGCCGTGCACCACCACCGGGTTGATCCCGGCGTGGCGCAGGAACACGATGTCCTGGGCAAACGCGCGGCGCAGGCCATCGTTGACCATGGCGTTGCCGCCGTACTTGATGACCATGGTGGTCCCGGCGAAGCGCTGGATCCAGGGCAGCGCCTCGATCAGCGCCTCGGCCTTGCGCTGGGCCAGGTCCATGCCGGTCGGCTCCGGCAAGGGCGGGGACGCCGGCCGGCCGGTGCCCGGCTGCTCGCCGGTTTTGCTGGGGCTGGGTTGCTGGGTGCTTGACATGGGTGGGCGGTTCCTAGCTGGAGTAGGCGGAGTTCTCGTGCACGTAGGCGTGGGTGAGGTCGTTGGTCAGGATCGCGGCCTGCTCGGTGCCGGCGTTCAGGTCGATCTCGATCAGCACCTGGCGCTGCTCAAGGTCCACCAGGTCGCGGTCCTCGCCCACCGACCCGGCCCGGCACACCATGACCCCGTTGATCGACACGTTCAGCTGATCCGGTTCGAAGGCGGCGGCGGTGGTGCCGACCTCGGAGAGCACCCGGCCCCAGTTCGGGTCGCGGCCGAAGATCGCGGTCTTGACCAGGTTGGAGCGGGACACGGCGCGGGAGACCTCCAGCGCGTCGGCCTCGCTGGCGGCGTTGACGGTGCGCACCTCGATGGTGTGCTCGGCGCCCTCCGCGTCGTCGATCAGCGCCCGGGCCAGCTCCTGGCACAGTTCGGTGAGCAGCGCGGTGAATTCGCCGGTGCCCGGGGTGGTGCCCGAGGCGCCGGAGGCCAGCAGGGCGACGGTGTCGTTGGTGGACATGCACCCATCGGAGTCCGCCCGGTCGAAGCTGGCGGCGGTGGCCGCGCGCAGCGCCGCGTCCAGCTGCGCGGCCGGCAGCTGGGCGTCGGTGGTGAGCACCACCAACATGGTGGCCAGGCCCGGGGCGAGCATGCCCGCGCCCTTGGCGATCCCGCCGATCGTGTACCCGGCGCCGCGGCGCACCGCCTGCTTGGGCACGGTGTCGGTGGTCATGATGCCGGTGGCGGCGGCCAGCCCGGCCTCGGCGGTGGTGTCCAGGGCGTCGACGGCGCGCTGCACGCCGGGCAGCAGCTTGTCCATCGGCAGCTGCATGCCGATCAGCCCGGTGGAGGCCACCAGCACGTCGGCCGCGGAGATCCCCAGCAGCCCGGCCGCGTATTCGGCGGTGCGGTGGGTGTTGGCAAAGCCCTCGGCGCCGGTGCAGGCGTTGGCCCCGCCGGAGTTCAGCACGATCGCGTCGGCCCGCCCGTCGCCGATCACCTGGCGCGAGTAGAGCACCGGGGCGGCGGCCACCCGGTTGGAGGTGAACACCGCGGCCGCGGCGTGGCTCGGGCCGAGGTTGCGCACCACCACCACGTCGTTGGCGCCGGTGGACTTCAGCCCGGCCGGCACCCCGGCGGCGGCAAAGCCGCGGGGGGCGGTGATCCCGGTGGGTCCGGGCTCCTGGTTGATCGGGTTCTGGGTCTGGCTCATTGTGGCACCGTTTCTCTGGGGGTGGTTCGCTGGATCGTGCTGCGGGTTCACGGGGCGATCCCCTGCCCGGTCAGCCCCGTGGTTTCCGCCAGCCCCAGGGCGATGTTCATCGACTGCACGGCGCCGCCGGCGGTGCCCTTGGTCAGGTTGTCGATCGCCGCGCAGACGATCACCCGCCCGGCGTGTTCGTCGAACGCCAGCTGCAGGTGCACCTGGTTGCTGCCGGTCACGTTGCCGGTGGCCGGCCACTGGCCCTCGGGCAGCAGGGTGACGAAGGGTTCGGCGGCGTAGGCGCGCTGCCAGGCGGCGCGCAGCTGGTCCTGGCTGGTGCCGGGCTTGACCCGGGCGGTGGCGGTGGTCAGGATGCCGCGCGGCATCGGGGCCAGGGTGGGGGTGAAGGAGACGCTGACCGGCTCGCCGGCCACCCGGGACAGGCCCTGTTCGATCTCCGGGGTGTGGCGGTGCCCGCCGCCCACGCCGTAGGGGCTCATCGAGCCCATGGTTTCGCTGCCCAGCAGGTGCGGCTTGACGGATTTGCCGGCCCCCGAGACCCCGGAGGCCGAGACGATCACCACGTCCTGCGGTTCGAGCAGCCCGGCCGAGTAGCCCGGGGCCAGGGCCAGCTGGGCACCGGTGGGATAGCAGCCGGGCACGGCGATGCGCTTGGCGGAGCGCAGCGCCTCGCGGTGTCCGGGCAGCTCGGGCAGTCCGTAGGGCCAGTGCCCGGCGTAGCCTTCCCCGTAGAACTTGGCCCAGGCCTCGGCGGAGGCCAGCCGGTGGTCGGCGCCGGCGTCGATCACCAGCGTGTCCTGGGGCAGCTGGGCGGCGATCTCGGCGCTGGCCCCGTGCGGCAGGGCCAGGAACACCACGTCGTGCCCGGCCAGGTTCTCAACGGTGGTCTGGACCAGCACCTTCTCCGCCAGCGCGTGCAGGTGCGGGGCGATGGAGCCCAGCCGGCTTCCGGCCTGGGAGTGGGCGGTGACCGCTCCGATGGTGACCTGCGGGTGGTTGGCCAGCAGGCGAAGTACTTCGCCACCGGCATAGCCGCTGGCGCCCGAGACAGCTACTGAAAACGTCATGTGGCAACTCTACCGCTGGATATGCATGAAACCTAATATTTATTCATAGATTGCGCGGGCCGAACTTTGTCGTCATCTCTTCGCGCCCCCGGGCCGTGGCGGTCCTAGACTGGCAGTAGCGGCCCCGCACCCGCTGCCCCGCTCCGGCGCGGACCCGGCGAGCGCGGTGGGCCGAAGTCGAACAAGCAGGATTGCACCGAATGACCAAGGGGATGATGCACGCATGAGCAAGCAGCAGAAGATCGTGGCCGCCAAGGCCGGTGGCCCCGAGGTGCTGGAGCTGGTGGAGGAACCGATCCCCTCCCCCGGGCCGGGCCAGGTGCTGGTGAAGGTCGCCGCGGTCGGGGTGAACTTCATCGAAACCTATCAGCGCTCGGGCGTCTACCAGGTCCAGTACCCGTTCGCGCTGGGCTCGGAGATTTCCGGGACCATCGAACAGGTTGGCTCCGAGGTGCGCAACCTGAAGGTCGGGGACCGGGTCGCGACCTCCGAGGCCACCGGCGGGTACGCGCAGTACGTGGTGGTCGATGCCCAGGTGCTGGGCAAGGTGCCCGAGAAGGTGGACCTGCGCCTGGCCGCCGCCCTGCCGCTGCAGGGCTGCACCGCCCACTACCTGATGCATTCGAGCTACATGGTGCGTGAGGGGGATGTGATCCTTTCCTACGCCGGGGCCGGCGGGGTGGGGCTGCTGCTGACCCAGATGCTCAAGCTCAAGGGCGCCACCGTGATTACCACCGCCTCCACCCAGGAGAAGAAGGACCTGGCCAAGGCCGCCGGGGCGGACTACGTGGTCGACTACGACCAGGTGTCGCAGACCGTCAAGGAGGTTACCGAGGGCCAGGGCGTGCACGCGGTGTACGACGGGATCGGCAAGGACACCTTCGAGATGTCCCTGGCGGCGCTGCGCCGGCGCGGCACCCTGGTGCTGTTCGGCGGGGCCAGCGGCCAGGTGCCGCCGCTGGACCTGCAGCGGCTGAACGCCGGCGGGTCGCTCAGCGTCACCCGCCCGAAGCCCGGGGGCTTCCCGGAGGTCGGAAGAGCGTCGTGGCGGGCAAGAGGGTTATG
>NZ_JAVGCZ010000114.1:0-7654 GCF_052928425.1 Glutamicibacter sp. BSL13 | reverse complement strand
CCACCATGGCCATGCCCCGCGAGGAGCGTTCCGGGGCCACCGCCGTTTCGGAGGACTCCGCCGACGAGCCGACCTCGAAGCGGGAGCTGAAGCGGGCGCAGCGCCAGTGGCGCAAGCAGGCGCAGGTGCCAACTCACCGGCTGGGCAAGCCCAGGAGCCCGGCGCAGAAGGTGCTGGTCTCGGTGCTGCTGCTGGCCGTGGTGGCCCTGGTCGCGGCCGGGGCGTGGTTCTTCGGGCGCGGGCCGGGCAGCGTGGTGAACATCCCCTCGCTCAGCGGCCTGGTGCAGGCCCAGGCGGTGCAGCGCCTGGAATCCGCCGGGGTGCCGGTGCGGGTGAACAACGCCTATAACGACGAGGTCGCGCCCGGGCGGGTGATCGACTCGAACCCTGCCGAGGGTGAGAACATCATGCGCTTCCAGGGGGTGGAGCTGGTGATCTCCCGGGGCCCGGAACTCTTCCAGATGCCCGATGTGACCGGGATGGACACCTCCGCCGCCCGCCAGCGGCTGCAGCAGATGCAGCTGTCGGCCCCGAGCGTGGACCAGGAGTACTCACAGAGCGTGGACGAGGGGCAGGTGATCTCCAGCAAGCCGGCCGCCGGGGAGCAGCTGACCCGCAAGACCGCGACCTCCCTGGTGGTTTCCGCCGGCCCGGCGCCGGTGAACGTGCCCTCCCTGGTGGGGCTGGATGAGCAGGCCGCCCGGGGGGCCGTTGAGGAACTGGGCCTGAGCCTGCAGGTCGGCGAGCCGGTGTATTCCAGCGACGTCCCGCGCGGCCAGGTGGCCGTCCAGGATCCGGCCGAGGGCACGGTTCCGGCCGGGGGCAGCATCAGCGTGCAGCTTTCCCAGGGCCCGGAGTACGTTCAGATTCCCTCGGTGATCGGCCAGGAGGTGGAGCAGGCGGTGTCCGCCCTGGAGCAGGCCGGGTTCCAGGTCGAGACCCGTGACATGCTCGGCGGGCACTCCAGCACGGTGCGCCTGCAGACGCCGCTGAACCAGCAGGCCGAGCGCGGCGCGACGATCACGCTGTACGTGTTCTAACTGGACCGCGGCCCGTCTGGATCGCTTCCACCCGGCCCGGTTCGGTTCCGTCCGGCCCGGTTCGGTTCCGTCCGGCCCGGTTCGGTTCCACCCGGCCCGGTTCGGTTCCGGGCGATCCGTTCTCCTTGTTTCGGCGAATCCGGCTTAACGCAGAACATCCCCGAGCGGTGCTCGGGGATGTTCTGGATTAACCCGGTGGCCCGGCAGGCCACATGGGATGACCGTCTAGCGGCGGCGTCCGCGCTTCTTCAGCGCCGCGGAGACCAGGAACGCCATCTCCAGGGACTGGCGGTGGTTCAGCCGCGGGTCGCAGACCGACTCGTAGAGGTTGTCGAAGTCCTCCTCGCGGATCGGGTCCGCGCCGCCGAGGCATTCGGCGACGTCGTCGCCGGTCATCTCCACGTGCAGGCCGCCGGGGAAGGTGCCCAGTTCGTCGTGCACCTCGAAGAAGCCGCGCACCTCGTCCATCACGTCGTCGAAGTTGCGGGTCTTGTACCCGTTCTGGCTGGTCACGGTGTTCCCGTGCATCGGGTCGGTCACCCACAGCACCTGGGCGCCGGAGTCGGTGACCTTCTCCACCAGGTTCGGCAGCTTCTCGCGGATGTTCTTCGCCCCCATCCGGGTGATGAACGTCAGCCGGCCCGGCTCACGGGTCGGGTCCAGCTTCTCGATCAGCGCCAGGGTGTCCTCCACCGAGGTGTTCGGCCCCAGCTTCACGCCGATCGGGTTGCGCACCCGGGAGAGGAAGTCCACGTGGGCGTGGTCCAGCTGGCGGGTGCGCTCCCCGATCCACAGGAAGTGCCCGCTGGTGTCGTATGGCAGGCCGGTACGCGAGTCGGTGCGGGTCAGCGCCCGCTCGTAGTCCAGCAGCAGGGCCTCGTGGGAGGCGAAGAACTCGGTGCGCTTGAGCGCCTCGAAGTCCGCACCGCAGGCGTCCATGAAGCGGATCGCCGAATCGATCTCCCCGGCCAGCTGCTCGTAGGCGGAGTGTGCCGGGTTGGCCATGAACCCCTGGTTCCAGGAGTGCACGCTGCGCAGGTCCGCGAACCCGCCCTGGGTGAACGCGCGGATCAGGTTCAGCGTCGCCGCGGAGGTGTTGTACGCGGTGACCATGCGCTTGGGGTCGTGGGCGCGGGATTCGGGGGTGAAGTCAAACCCGTTGACGATCTCCCCTCGGAAGGCCGGCAGCGTCACCCCGTCGCGGGTTTCATCGTTCGAGGAGCGCGGCTTGGCGAACTGCCCGGCCATGCGGCCCATCTTGATGACCGGCATCGACGAGCCGTAGGTGAGCACGACGGCCATCTGCAAGATGGTGCGCACCCGGGCCGAGATCTTATCGGCCGTGGCCCCGTCGAAGGTTTCGGCGCAGTCCCCGCCCTGGAGCAGGAACGCCTTGCCCTGGGCGGCGGCGGCCAGGCGGGCGCGCAGGATGTCGACCTCGCCGGCGAAGACCAAGGGTGGTCGCGAACCCAGCTCGGCAATCGAGGCGCTATAGTCCGCGTGCTCGCTCCAGGTCGGCTGCTGGGCGATCGGCAGGTTGCGCCAAAGGTCCAGGTCTGGGTCGGTTGCGGGGCCGGCTACGGAGGAGCCTGGCAGTGGGGTTCGGAATACTTCAGTCACCCTTCCAAGTCTACGGGCCGGGCACCAAAAGCACTGCGGCGAATGTAACATCGGCCCGTAACACTGGCCATCCCCGGGCCCGCCGGACGCAGCCGCGCGGCCGCTGGAGGCAGCCGCCAGACCGCGCACCCGGCCGCGGTCTGGCGGCTCAGCGTTTGCGCGGGGCGTAGACGTCGACGTACTGCTGCCCGGAGAGCTGCCCGATCGCCTCGCGGATCTCGTCGGCCACCTGGCGCAAGACCTGCGAATCCTGCGCCTGCCCGCGCCGGTCGGAGAAGTCCAGGGGCTGGCCGATGCGGATGCCGATCCGCCCCGGGCGCGGGATGCGCCGCCCGATGGGCTGGACCTTGTGGGTGTCGATCATTGCCACCGGGATCACCGGCGCCCCGCTTTCCAGGGCCAGCTTCGCCACCCCGAGCTTGGCCCGGTACAGCCGGCCGTCCGGGGAGCGGGTGCCCTCCGGGTAGATGCCCAGCAGCTTGCCCTCGGCCAGCGCCCCGGCGGCGCTGGCCAGGGACTGGGCCGACTTCGCTCCCCCGGAGCGGTCCATCGGCAGCTGGTTGATCGAGCGGAAGAACCAGGCCGTGAAGCGCCCCTTCAACCCGGTGCCGTTGAAGTACTCGTCCTTGGCCAGGAACACCACGGGCCGTTCCAGGCTGGCGGGCAGGAACACCGAGTCGGAGACCGACAGGTGGTTGGAGGCCAGGATCGCCGCGCCGGTGGGCGGCACGTGCTCGGTGCCCGTCAGGTCGATGCGGAAGAAGATCTTCAGCAGGGGGCGGACCGCGAACCGCTTGAGGAAGTCATACAGCACGTTTCTTGGGTTCCTTCGGGTGTCGGTGATGAATCGCAGGTTACCGCAGGGCCGGGGCGGTGTTCGCCGACCGCGTGGCTCCCTGTAACCAATTGTGCACTAGTCTCGAGGTGTGAGGCGGCAGAAAGGCAGGCTGATGCACCCCCAACCAGGCCCCAACAACAGCGACGCGGCCCCCACCGCGGACGGGCACGTCCCAGCGCAAGCGCAACTGTCCGCGGATGCCCAGCAGGCACCCACCCCGCGCAAGGACGAGGTCGCGGTGCTGCTGATCCACGGGTTCACCGGCTCGCGCACCGCCATGCGCCCCTGGGCCCAGGCCCTTGAGCAGGCCGGCTATCACACCCAGATGGTGCTGCTGCCCGGGCATGAGACCCGTTGGCAGGACATGGTCAAAGTGCCCTACGCGCACTGGATCCACGCCACCGAGCAGGCCTTTGACGAACTGGCGGCCAGGTACCGCACGGTGTTCGTCGCCGGGCTGTCGATGGGCGGGGCGCTGGCGCTGCACCTGGCGACCCGGCGCGAGGTGGCCGGGCTGCTGCTGACCAACCCGGGGCTGGTCGTGGACTCCCCGCTGGCGCCATACACGAAGTACCTGCGCTGGGTGGTGCGCTCCACCTCCCCGATCAGCAACGACATCGCCCTGCCCGGGGCGGACGAGCAGGCCTACCCGCGCACCCCGGTCGCCGCCGTCGCCCAGCTGCACCGGTTGTTCGAGCAGACCCGCCGGCGCCTGCCGCTGATCACTTGCCCGATCATCCTGTTCCGCTCGGCCAGCGACAACGTGGTCTCCGACGCCTCGGTGCGCGCCCTGTTCGACGGGCTGGCGCCGAACTCGAAGATCCAGCGGGTGGACCTGCCGCACAGTCTGCACGTGGCCACCCTGGACTACGACGCGCCGCTGATCTTCGAGCGCTCCGCCCAGTTCATCGCCGCCCACACCCCGGCCCGGACCTAGGCAGCGGCGTGGTGGACCCGAAGGACCAACGACCCTCCAGCACCCCGGACCCGCAGTGGGATGAGCTGGTAGCCCGGCTGCAGGCGGCCGGCCCGCTGCCGCGTCGACCCCGGACCGGGTCCGACGGGGACCAACCCGGGGATCAGGCCGGGGGCCAGGGCGGGGACCAGGCGCCGAGCGGGAGCCCAGATCCCGGCGCGGCACAGGCGAAGCGTTCGAACGACGATCCCACCCGGGAAGCGGACCAATCCGCGGCCGGGAAGCATGACCCCGCAGGCACCGACACCGGCTCCGGCGGCCAGTCCGGTCCCGGCATCCCGGGCACCCCCGGCAACTCCGTCACCCCGGGCCCTGCCGGCAAGGCGGGCAACAAGGGGCCCGAATCCCACGATGAGCGCCTGCGCCGGCTGTTCACCACCGGTCCCGGGGCCAGCGGCCCGCGCGATTACGCGCTTCAGGAGGAACCGGACGGGGAGTTCGTGCCGGAGGACCCGGTGGCGATCGGGTCCGGCGACCCGGTGCTGACCCTGGCCTGGCTGGCCGCGGCCGGCGGCCCGCTGGCGCTGCTGCTGGGCGTGATCTTCTTCCGCGGCGCGCCCACGGCCCTGTTCATCGCGCTGGGGCTGATCACCCTGGCCGGGGTGGGCCTGCTGCTCTACCGGCTACCCAACGACCGCGATCCGGGAGATGATGGGGCTAGGGTATAGCCAACTTGGCCACAGGTCGCAGCTAGGTTACTATCAAGTAATATCATGTGACGTAGCTTACTCGCTGCGATTACCCCGGTCACATACGTCAGGAGTGAGACACCGATGATCGAGTTCAGCACCCCGATTCGCATCAAGAGCCCCGAACAGTCCAACATCACCGATCTGCTGTTGCGGCACGCGAATTCCGCGGCGAATCCGGCGCTGTTCTCCAAACCCCGCCCCGACGGCAGCTGGCAGGACATCACCGCCTCGCAGTTCGCCGCCGACGCGGCCGCGATCGCCAAGGGCTTCATCGCCCAGGGCATCGAACCGGGCAGCCGCATCGGGCTGATGTCGCGCACCAAGTACGAGTGGACGCTGGTGGACTTCGCCATCTGGTTCGCCGGATGCATCACCGTGCCGGTGTATGAAACCTCCTCCCCCTCCCAGGTCGCCTGGATCCTGGGCGACTCCGGGTCGGTGGCGATCGTGGTGGAGACCCCGAACCACGAGAACGTGGTGCGCCAGGCCGCCCACCAGGAGCAGCTGGAGGCGCTGGAACACGTCTGGCAGTACGAGGGCGGGCTCGATGAGCTGCGCCAGGCCGGCCAACAGGTCTCCGACGAGCAGCTGGAGGCCCGCCGCAGCGCACCGGGGCTGCGCGACACCGCCACGCTGATCTACACCTCGGGCACCACCGGGCGGCCCAAGGGCTGCGAACTGACCCACGGCAACTTCGTGGAGCTGGCCGACAACGCGGTCGCCGAGCTGCCCGAGGCGGTCTACCCGGGCGCGGCCACCATCATGTTCCTGCCGCTGGCCCACGTCTTCGCCCGCTTCATCTCCATCGTCGCGGTCGCCGCCGGCTGCCGCGTCGGGCACACCCCGGACGTCAAGCACCTGCTGGAGGACCTGCAGTCCTTCAAGCCCAACTTCATCCTGGCCGTGCCGCGGGTGTTCGAAAAGGTCTACAACTCGGCGATGCTCAAGGCCGAGGACGGCGGGAAGGGCAAGATCTTCCACACCGCCGCCCGTGCTGCGGTGGCCTACTCCCGCGCCCAGCAGGAGGGCAAGATCCCGCTGGGCCTGAAGCTGAAGCACAAGCTGTTCGACGTGCTGGTCTACTCCAAGCTGCGCGAGGCCATGGGCGGGAACGTGCGCCACGCCGTCTCCGGCGGCGGCCCGCTGGGCGAGCGCCTGGGCCACTTCTTCAACGGCGTGGGGGTCACCGTGCTGGAGGGCTACGGCCTGACCGAGACCACCGCCCCGATCACCGTGAACACGCTCAAGCAAATCAAGATCGGCACCGTGGGCCGCCCGCTGCCGGGCAACGCGGTGAAGATCGCCGGGGACGGGGAAATTTTGGCCCGCGGCATCTGCGTGATGCCGCGCTACTACAACCGCCCCGACCTGCAGCGCGAGGCCTTCACCGATGGCTGGTTCCACACCGGGGACATCGGGGAGCTGGATGAGGACGGGTTCCTGAAGATCACCGGGCGCAAGAAGGAAATCATCGTCACCGCCAGCGGCAAGAACGTGGTCCCGGCGCTGCTGGAGGACCAGATCCGCGCCGACGCGCTGGTCTCCCAGTGCCTGGTGGTGGGCGACAACCGCCCGTTCATCGCCGCACTGGTCACCCTGGACCCGGAGGCGCTGCCCGGCTGGCTGGAACGCCACCAGCTCTCCCGCGACCTGCCGATGGCCGAGGTCGTCCAGCAGCCGCAGGTGCGCACCGCCCTGCAGAAGGTGATCGACAAGGCCAACGAGTCGGTCTCCCGCGCCGAGCAGATCAAGGAGTTCCGCGTGGTGGCCGAGGACTTCACCGAGGAATCCGGGCACCTGACCCCTTCGCTGAAGATCAAGCGCGCCAAGGTGCTCAGCGACTACCAGGACGTGGTGGAGGCGATCTACTCCAAGCCCAAGGCCTGATCCAGCACCGCATCACGCAGCTGGTCGATCCCCGCAGCGGCGGCACGCCTTCGCAACGGCGTGCCGCCGCTGGCGTGTTCCAGCACCTGGGCGCCCAGCGGCACATGCGCGAACGCGAAGGATCCGGCCAGCTGGCGGCGCTGGCCCACCGGGGCGAAGATCAGGTGCGCTGCCAGCTGCTGGCGCCCGTTGGCCAGCAGCCATTCGACCAGGTCCATCAGCCGGTCCTGTGCCCCGTCATCGCTGGTGGTCACCACGACCAGCACGGCCTGGGCCGGCAGCTGGCCATCGAGCACCGCCTGCACCCGGCCCGGGCCGCCCAGGGTGAAGCTGGTGCTCACCGAGGCCTCGGCCAGGGCGGAGGCCAACTTCAGCCGCAGCGGCTGCAGCGCAACCTCGGGCTCAAGCCGGAACAGCGCCACCGGCAGCTTCGGGTGCTTCGCCGCGACCTGCGCACCCACCTGCGCCAGGGGCCGCACGCCTTCGGCCGCCGCGGCACCGGAGGCCGGGCCCTTGCCGGGGGCGGTGCCGGCTGCGGAGCCGGGATTGGAACGGGAACCGGGAATCCAGCGCATGTACGGGCCTTCCTGATCGTCACACT
>NZ_JAVGCZ010000113.1:0-8008 GCF_052928425.1 Glutamicibacter sp. BSL13 | reverse complement strand
TTGTCCAGCCCGTCCAGCTGCCCGGAGTTCACCAGCTTCCCGTCCCCGGAGGTGGCGGTCCTGGACACGGTCGGGTCTTCCTCCCCGGTGTCCACGACCACGCGCACCGGCAGGTCGAAGGCCAGGGCGAACTCCAGGTCGCGCTGGTCGTGGGCGGGCACGGCCATGATCGCGCCGGTGCCGTAGTCGGAGAGTACGTAGTCCGCCGCCCAGATCGGCAGCTTCTCCCCGGAGAGCGGGTTGATGCCGTAGCGGCCCAAAAACACCCCGGTCTTTTCGCGTTCGGTGCTCTGGCGCTCAATTTCGGACAGGTGGTTGACCTGCTCCTGGTAGCCGGCCAGCGCCTGGCGCTGCTCGTCGGTGACCAGTTCCCCGGCCAGGTCCGCGTCCGCGGCCACCACCATGAACGTCGCCCCGTACAGGGTGTCCGGGCGGGTGGTGAACACGGTGACGTCCTTGGCCGGCTTGTCCCCGGCCGCCTCGATGCTGAAGGTGACCTCGGCGCCCTCGGAGCGTCCGATCCAATTCTTCTGCATCAGCAGCACCCGCTCGGGCCAGTGGCCCTTGAGGTCCTCCATGTCCTGCAGCAGGCGGTCGGCGTAGTCGGTGATCTTGAAGTACCACTGGTTCAGCGACTTCTTGGTCACCTGGGTGCCGCAGCGTTCGCAGGCGCCGTTGACGACCTGTTCGTTGGCCAGCACGGTCTGGTCCTTCGGGCACCAGTTCACCGGGTGGTTCTTGCGGTAGGCCAGGCCCTTTTCGTAGAAGCGGTTAAACAGCCACTGGGTCCAGCGGTAGTATTCCGGGTCCGAGGTGTGCAGCCGGCGCGACCAGTCCGCGGAGATGGCGTAGCGCTTGAAGCTGGCGGCCTGGGTCTCGATGTTCTTGTAGGTCCATTCGGCCGGGTGCGCGTTGCGCTTGATGGCCGCGTTCTCGGCCGGCAGCCCGAAGGAGTCCCAGCCGATCGGGTGCATCACGTCGTAGCCCTTGAGCTTCCAGTAGCGGGCGACCACATCCCCCATCGCGAACGCCTCGGCGTGGCCCATGTGCAGGTCCCCGGAGGGGTAGGGGAACATGTCTAGGACATAGCGACGCTCGGCCGAACCGTCATCCTTGGGCTTGAAGACCTCTAGGTCTTCCCACACCTTGGCCCAGTTGGCCTCCATGGCACGAAAGTCGTAGGTTTTCGTCTCGTTCGTCGATGATGTCACTTAGCTCGTCTCACAAACATGCTCTGAATTGTTGGTCTCTCCCAGACACGCAAAGACCCCCGCAGCTGGCGTCGGGGGCGGCACCTTAGAGTAGGTGAAACTGGGAATACATATCACGATTCTACCGTACCGGCACCGGGTGGTGCCGCATCGGTGACGGGGTCCGATCCGCGGCCGGAACAGGCGCGCCACGGCACGCGCTTTGGGGCCGGTTAAACTGCCGCGCACCCCAGGCGTGGGCCTGGGGTGCGCGGCGCGCGGTGCCCGCGCCGCGGTGTGGCGGTCCGGGCGCCTGACCGGCTTAGACGTGCCGGGTGTCCTCGTCGACCCAGTCGAAGGTGCGGGTGACCGCCTTCTTCCACAGGCGCAGCTTGCGTTCGCGCTCCTCGGGGTCCAGGTTCGGCTCCCAGCGCTTGTCCTCGGACCAGTTCGACTCCAGCTCGCCCAGGTCCTTCCAGTAGCCCACGGCCAGCCCGGCCGCGTAGGCGGCACCCAGGGCCGTGGTTTCGGTGACCTTCGGACGCACCACCGGCACCCCGAGGATGTCGGCCTGGAACTGCATCAGGTTCTCGTTGGCGACCATCCCGCCATCGACCTTCAGCTCGGTCAGCGGGTCCGCGGCGTCGGCGTTCACCGCGTCCAGCACCTCACGGGTCTGGAAGGCGGTGGACTCCAGGGCCGCGCGGGCCAGGTGGTGCTTGTTCGCATAGCGGGTCAGGCCCACGATCGCCCCACGGGCCTCGGAGCGCCAGTAGGGGGCGAACAGCCCGGAGAACGCCGGGACAATGTAGACCCCGCCGTTGTCCTCGACCTGGGCGGCCAAATCCTCGATCTCGGCGCTGGTGGCGATCATCCCGATGTTGTCGCGCAGCCACTGCACCAGCGAGCCGGCCACCGCGATGGAGCCTTCCAGCGCGTACACCGGCTCGGCGTCGCCCAGCTGGTAGGCCATGGTGGTCAGCAGCCCGTTGGAGGACTTGACGATCTCATTGCCGGTGTTGAAGATCAGGAAGCAGCCGGTGCCGTAGGTGTTCTTCGCCGAGCCCGGGGTGAAGGCGGCCTGCCCGAACGTGGCGGCCTGCTGGTCGCCCAAGATGCCGGCCACCGGGGTTTCGCGCAGCAGCTGGTTGGTGTGCACGGTGCCGTAGACCTCGGAGGAGGAGCGGATCTCGGGCAGCATCGAGGCCGGGACCCCGAAGTCGGCCAGGATCTGCTCATCCCAGGCGCGGGTGCGCAGGTCCATGAACAGGGTGCGTGAGGCGTTGGTGACGTCGGTGACGTGCACGCCGCCGTCGGTGCCGCCCGTCAGGTTCCACAGCACCCAGGTGTCGGTGGTGCCAAAGAGCAGGTCCCCGGCCTCGGCGCGCTGGCGGGCGTTGTCCACGTTGTCCAGGATCCACTTGATCTTGGTGCCGGCGAAGTAGGTGGCCAGGGGCAGGCCGACCTTGTCCTTGTAGCGGTCCACTCCCCCGTCGGCGGCCAGGTCGTCGACGATCTGCTGGGTGCGGGTGTCCTGCCAGACGATCGCGTTGTACACCGGTTCACCGGTGTTCTTGTCCCACACCACGGTGGTTTCACGCTGGTTGGTGATGCCCACCGCCTCGATGTCGTGGCGGGTCAGGTTCGCCTTGGACAGGGCCTGGCCGATCACTTCGCGCACGTTGTTCCAGATTTCGGTGGCGTCGTGCTCCACCCATCCGGCCTGCGGGAAGATCTGCTCGTGTTCCAGCTGGCCCACGGAGATGACCTCACCGGCGTGGTTGAACACGATCGCCCGGGAACTGGTGGTTCCCTGGTCAATGGCGATGACGTACTTCGAGCTCATGGTTCACTCTCTTTTCGCTAAAAAAAACTACGTTGTTCTTTCCTCGATGCCCGGCCCCCTCGGGTGAGGGGGCCGGGCAGTGGGGTCACGGCCGCGGCCGGTGCGGGCACCTGCCTGAGACCAGCTTGTGTGATCCCCGCCGATAGCTCAAGGTTCTAGAACAGCGCGGCGGCACCAAGACCGCCCAGGACACCGCCGATGAGCGGTCCGGCAACCGGGACCCAGGAGTAGGCCCAGTCCGATGATCCCTTGCCCGGGATCGGCAGCAGGGCGTGCGCCAGGCGCGGACCGAGGTCACGCGCCGGGTTGATCGCGTACCCGGTGGGTCCGCCCAGCGAGGCGCCGATGGCTACCACGATCAGCGCGACGGCCAGCGGGCCCAACCCATGGGGGGTCTTGCCGAAGCCGTTGATCACGAACACCAGCACGAAGGTGGCGATGATCTCGGTAACCATGTTCCAGGGGTAGGAGCGGATGGCCCCTCCGGTGGCGAAGACGCCCAGCTTGCTGCCGCCGTCGATGGGTTCATCGAAGTGCTTCTTGTAGGCCAGCCAGGTGCCCACGGCGCCGAGCACGGCACCGATCATCTGGGCCGCGAAGTACAGCAGCATGTTCGCCACGGTCTTGTCCACGCCCGGTGCCAGCTCGGTGGCATCGGCGTTGACCATCAAACCGACGGTGACCGCCGGGTTCAGGTGGGCGCCGGAAGCGGCGGCCACCCAGACACCGGCGAAGACCGCCAGTCCCCAACCGAAACAGATCGTCAGCCAGCCCGCGGCGTGGCCCAACGTCCCCTTCAGATTCACATTGGCCACCACGCCGGTGCCCAATAGCAGCAGAATGAATGTGCCGGTGAGTTCGGCAAGAAATATATTCGGAGTCAACACTGACCTTCCTGGGGTGGACGCCGGCGGCCCACTGCCGCCGGCCACTGATTAGGTGAGAATCACCTCGTGGTGGGTTCGCAGCACCGAGAGCGCATGATTGATCTCGGCGTCGGTTTGGGCCCCATCCCAGCCCATGGGCACGGCGAGGCTGCTTGCCACCTCGTGCACCAATTCATTGGTCACCAGGCCGCGGAAGGCCAGGTTGGTGCGGCGGATGAACACGTCGATCAGGCGACCGACCTGCTCCTGCTCGGCCAGGTAGGCCAGCTCCTCGTGGGAGAGCTGGTCGCTGTGCTCCAGCAGGTGCTCATCCTCGCCCACGATGTCCAGCACCGCGTCGGCGCGGGTGCCGTAGCGTTCGAGCAGCACGCGCAGCCGTTCGCGTCCGGCCCGGTGCTCGCGGGCGGCGTACCAGGCATCCAGTTCGCCCTCGTTCATCGGGAAGTTCCGTCCGCCGCCGATCGGCACCCCGACGGTGCTCTGGCGCTGCTCGGCGCGCAGGAAGTTCAGCACCTTGCCGCCCAGGTTCTCACCCAGCGCGCGGAAGGTGGTCCACTTCCCGCCGATCAGCGAGAGCATCATGGTCTTGTCGGTCAGGCGGGTTTCCTTCACCTGGTAGTCGCGCGAGACGAACCCGGGGGCGGTGTCATCGTGGTTCGGCAGCGGGCGCACCCCGGAGAAGCGGTAGACGATGTCCTGGCGGTCGACCTTGATGTTCGGGAAGACGTGGTGGATCAGTTCGAAGAAGTAGTCCACTTCCTCCTCGGTGCACACCGCCGGTTCACGCATGTCGTGCTCCAGGTCGGTGGTGCCCACCAGCACGCGGCCAAGCATCGGGTAGATCAGCACGATGCGCCCGTCTTCGTGTTCGAAGAAGATCTCCCGGCCCCCGGTGGCGGCCAGCAGCTCGGGGTGGTCCAGCACGATGTGCGAGCCCTTGGTGCCGCCGGTCCACTTGGTGTCCCGGCCCAGGTCCTCGTTGGTCAGGTCCACCCAGGCGCCGGTGGCGTTCACGAGCACGTCGGCCTCGAACTCGAACTGCTCCCCGCTCAGCTCGTCGCGCAGCTGCGCCTTGCCGTCCTTGAAGCCGGTCAGCGAGGTGTAGTTGGTGGCGCGGGCCTGCGGGTTGGCGGCCAGCCCGTCGCGCAGCACGTCCAGGGTCAGGCGCTCGGGGTTGTGCACCGAGGCGTCAAAGTAGGTGGCGGTGTACTTCACGTCCTGGCGCAGCGCCGGCAGGTCCTTGCGCGCGTTGCGTCCGGCCTTGAAGCTGTGCCACGGGGTGTTGCGCCCGCCGATGCCGGCGAACACGTCGTACATGATCAGCCCGGCCTTGATCAGCGCCGCACCGCGTTCGGTGGGCTTGCCCGACTTGTGGGTCAGGAAGCGCATCGGGGCGGAGAGGATGCCGGAGAAGGTGGAGAAGATCGGGATGGTGGTCTGCAGCGGCTTGACGTAGTGGGGGGCGATCTGCAGCAGCGAGTTGCGTTCCTGCACGGACTCGTGCACCAGGCGGAACTCACCGTTTTCCAAGTAGCGGATGCCGCCGTGGATCATGTGCGAGCTGGCGCCGGAGGCGCCCTGGCTGTAGTCCCCGCGCTCGATCAGCGCAACGTCGATTCCCTGCATGGCAAGGTAGCGGAACGTCGCCACCCCGTTGATGCCTCCGCCGACCACCAGTACCTGCGCATTCGGCCGTTGGCGCAGTAGTTTCAGCTGGTCCCGTTGCACGGTCACCGCCCCCTTGTATCTCAACCTTTGGTCTTTATACGGTTAGTCTTGTCACGCAGGAACAAACAGGTCAAATGATTTGCACAAGTGTGCGAAAAAGGTGGTTTCGATGCAGGAATCGGTGCGCGGCACGGCACGGGCCCGGCCCAAATCTGACACATCCGTGCAAGTGGACCCAAAATCCCGCGATGCACTGCGGGCCGCGCACCTGTATTACGTGCAGGACATGAAGATGGAGAGCATCGCCCGGGAGCTGGGCACCTCGCGCTCCACCGTCTCCCGCCTGCTCTCCTTCGCCAAGCGCACCGGCATGGTCTCGGTGGAGATCAACCCGGCGGCAAACATGTCGGTGATGGCCGCCGCCCAGCTCTCGGACCTGTACGGGATCTCGGTACAGGTGGTGCCCACCGACGGATCCCTGGATGACACCCAGGTGCTGCAGCGGGTCTCCGCACACGCCGCCTACGTGCTGGGCAACATGGTCTCCTCCTCCATGACCGTGGGGGTGGCGTGGGGTTCGACGATGCAGGCGCTCTCCGCGGCGCTGGGCAGCCACCCCACCCATGACACGGTGATCGTGCAGCTGAACGGGGCGGCGAACCCGAACACCAGCGGGGTCGGCTACGCCAGCGAGATCCTCACCCGCTTCGGCCAGGCGTTCACCGCCCGGGTCGAGCAGTTCCCGGTCCCGGCGTTCTTTGACCGCGCCGCCACCCGGGAGGCGATGTGGCAGGAGACCTCGGTGCGCCGGGTGCTGAAGGTGCAAAGCGAAATGAACCTGGCGGTCTTCTCCCTGGGCGCGGCCAACGCCGCGGTCGCCTCCCAGGTGTACCGCGGCGGCTACCTCAGCGAGGCGGAGAACGCCCAGCTGCGCGAGATCGGGGTGGTCGGGGACGTGGCCACCGTGTTCTTCGACGCCGCCGGGCGCAGCCAGGACATTGAGATCAACAACCGCTCCACCGGCCCCAGCCTGGCCGCGCTGCGCGCGGTGCCGCGCCGGTTGTGCGTGGTGGCCGGACGCAGCAAGATTCCGGCTGTGCGCGGGGCTTTGGCCGGTGGCTTAATCACCGACCTGATCATCGATGAGGGAGCGGCCCTGGCCCTGCTCGGTGGGTAGCATTAACGCATGCGCCTTCGTGATGAACTGATCTCCACCCACCACCATCGGCACTCCACCATGAAGGTCTTCACCTACCCGTCCAGCACCGACACCCCGGCCGGGGTGATCCTGGCGGTGCACGGCTTCCGCGGGGACCACCACGGCCTGGCCCGGATCACCGAGCTGCTGCCCGAGTACACGTTCATCGTCCCGGACCTGCCCGGGTTCGGGGCCTCCAGCCCCATGGACACCGAACACGACGTGGAAGGCTACGCCCGGGTGCTCGATGACTTGGCCAGCGAGCTGCAGCTGGGCGGGCACGTGATCCTGCTGGGGCATTCCTTCGGCTCCCTGGTGGCCGCGAAGCTGGCCACGCTGCGGGTCTTTTCCTCGCTGATCCTGCTCAACCCGATCTCCGAGCCGCCCCTGGAGTCCTCCCAGCGGGTGATCGCCGCCGGCGCCGGGCTCTTCTACGAGGCCTGCGCGAAGCTGCCGGCCGGGGTGGGTGAGCGGATCCTGCGCTCGGGGCTGATCACCGATGCGATGAGCTGGTTCATGACCAAGAGCCGGGATCCGCAGCTGCGCCGCTATGTACGGGACCAGCACCGCGCCTACTTCTCCGGCTTCCACAACCGCCAAACCCTCTCCCAGGCCTACCGGGCCTCGATCAGCCACACGGTGCAGCAGTGGGCACCGCGGATCGCCGAACCGGTGCTGATGGTCGGCGGGGAGGACGATGAGATGGGCAGCCCCGACACCCAGGAACAGCTGCGCGCCAGCTTCCCGCAGGCGGTGCTGGTGATGCTGGAGAACGTGGGACACCTGATCCACTACGAAAAGCCGGAGGAGACCGCCTGGGCGATCCGCGAATTCCTCGCCGGGCGGCTGCGCTAACCGCGCCGGCCCACAGGCCAGGCGGGGTTTAGAGCACCTCGTCCGGGTCCACCCGGACGGTGACCAGCGGCTCCTTCGCCGCGGACATGCTCGCGCGCAGGCCCCGCAGCGCGGCGGTCACCGCCGGGCCCTGGGCGTAGGAGAAGAACAGCACGTAGCGGTGTTCGCGGGTCTGCTCATCAATGCTTGGCCCGTGCACGGTCACCGGCAGCTGCAGCTGCCCGATGAAGCGTTCGGCGCCCGGACCGGTGACGATCGCCGAGCGCACCGCCGGGGGCAGGCCGATCTCATGGCGTTCGGCCAGCTCGCGTTCGGCAAAGCCGGCCGGGTCCCACCGCACCAGAGCGTTGCCGGCCGGGCTCGG
>NZ_JAVGCZ010000112.1:0-8254 GCF_052928425.1 Glutamicibacter sp. BSL13 | reverse complement strand
CGATCTGGGCGGCCGCGCTGCGGGCCGCGGATCATGCCGGCGCGCCGCGGTGGCTGCACGGGGACCCGCACCCGCACAACACCATCGTGCACCGCGCAGCCACCGGGTACCGCTTCGCGGCCCTCGTGGATTTCGGGGATCTGTGCGCCGGGGATCCGGCCTCGGACTTGGGCATGCTGTGGCTGCATTTCGGGTCTACCGCACGAACCCGGGCCCTGGAACGCTACGGGGTGAGCGACGGGGAGGACCTGTGGCACCGTGCGCGGAGCTGGGCGTTGCGCTACGGCCTGCTCCTCTGCCAGCTCGACCCGGGGGACCCCTTGGGGCGCATCGGGCGGGAAAGCCTGGACCTGCTGCTCTCCGCCGGCCGATAGCTGGATTCGCCGCTTGCGCCAACCGAGAATCACGAACGTGACTTGTAATGATCTGCCCAGGCACCGCGGGGCACCGGTCCTGCGGTGCCGCGGCGGGCCGGTGGTCAATTGTTACCGGCGGCAAAGTGGGGAGCGCAAAGGGTGGCACAATGATGAAAGTTCGCTATCACATCGCGTGCAGAAAAACACGTTCCCTCGAAAGGCCCCGGTGAAATGAGTCGAAAAACGGATCCGGTGCGCGCGCAGAATTTTTCCGCACTCCTGCAGCAGGTTTTCGCCGCGCCCGGCAGCTCCCGCAAGGAGGTCGCCGACGCCATTAGGGCCGTGGGTGACCTTGGCGCCCAGTCGCTGCGCTCCGACGGCAGCAGCCAGAGCGTGCCGCCGCTGGACGCGGACCTAGTCAACTACTTCGAGGCCAACCAGCAGTCGGTTAGCGTGTAGCGGACCCCGGGGTGCTGACCAGTTGCCGCACCGTGGCCTTGATCGCGGAAATCACCGTGTGAATAGTGCTGCGGTGCAGATGCTCGGAGCGAAGCAACAAGTCGATTTGTCGCCCCAGTCTCACCCCCTGCACCGGGCGTAAAGTCACCGCATTACCCATGGTGCGCCGTGCCGTGTAGCGCGGCAGAATCCCCAGGCAGCCGCTGGCCCCAACCAGCGCCGCAGCAGTGGAATAGTCGTTGACCCGGTGCTCCGCCTTCGCCTCGGCGCCGCCCAGCGCGGCAATCACCTCCAACACGTCAGCGGGTGAATATCCGCTACGCGAGACAACCCACGGCTCTCCGACGACCTGCTGCGGGGTCAGCTGGTCAAACTGCGCCAACCGGTGCTCACGGTGCATGGCCACATCCAGGGGTTCGAAGGCCAGCGGGATCACCGCAATATTCGAGGGCCACCGTTCGGTGTGCGGCATCCGGTGGGCCAGCACAAGATCGTAGCTGGACGTCAGCGCCGGAAACTGCGGCTGCGAAACATCTTCGTCGAAGAACTGCAGCTTCGGCATTCGGGAATCTTCCAAGGCCAGCAACGGGGCAAAAATGGTCTGCCCAATCGAATGGAAACCGGCAATCCTGATTGGCCGATCCTGCTCGTGCTGCTCGGTTTCAATTTGCGCCGTCGCCGAGGCCAGCGTGGAAGCCACGTCGGCGGCCGCCGAAGCCAGGATCTGTCCGGCATCGGTCAACACCAGGGCGCGTCCGGACTTTTTCGTCAGTGGAACATCGAACTGGCGCTGCAGCTGGGCCAGGTGCTGTGAGATCGCCGAGGGGGAGACGAACAGCGATTTGGCCACGGCATTGACGCTGCCCAGATCCCCGAGCTCGCGCAGAATGCGCAACTGATGCAATTCCATAAGTAGATGCTAAATCAACAATTCAGAAAATCAGCGTATGACTAATGTGTCATTGCTCGGCATGACCTGCAACACTTGAATTGATCCGACATGCTGCGCCCCGGCGGGTGCCCGGAACCGAAGGTAGAACACGATGAAAGCACTGTACAAGGCCAATCCCGAGGCAGGTCTGGAACTTGTCGACCGGCCTGAACCGGAAACCGGTGTCCACGACGTCAAGATTCGGGTGATGACCACCGGAATCTGCGGCACCGACCTGCACATCGAGGCCTACGATGACGCGGCCAAATCCATGATCAACACACCACTGATCCCGGGCCATGAATTCTATGGCGAGGTCGTGGAGGTCGGCTCCTTCGTGCATGGCGTCCAGATCGGGGACCGGGTCTCGGGCGAAGGGCACATTGTCTGCGGGCTGTGCCGCAACTGCCGCGCCGGCCGCCGCCAAATGTGCATCAACGTCAGCTCCGTGGGCGTGCAGCGCGACGGCGCGTTCGCCGAATACGTGGTCATCCCCGAAAGCAATGTCTGGGTTCACCAGGACGAGAAGATCACCCCGCTGCTGGGCGCCATCTTCGACCCCTTCGGCAATGCGGTGCACACCGCCCTGCAGTTTCCGATGGTGGGCGACGACGTGCTGATCACCGGCGCTGGGCCCATCGGACTCATGGCGGTGGCGGTGGCCCGCCACGTCGGTGCCCGCCGCATCGCCATCACCGATGTCTCCGAACAGCGGCTGGAACTGGCCGCCGCCATGGGCGCAGACCTCGCGGTGAACGTCAGCGAGTCGCGCATCGCCCAGGCGCAGCAGCAGCTGGGCCTGCTGGAAGGCTTTGATTTCGGCATGGAAATGTCCGGGCATTCCTCGGCACTGCCGGAAATGATCAACAACATGAACCACGGCGGCAAGATCTGCATGCTCGGACTGCCCAGCGCCCCCATCGACATCGACTGGGGAAAGGTGGTGACCCATATGCTGACCCTGAAGGGAATCTACGGCCGCGAGATGTACGAGACCTGGTACGCGATGAGCGCCATGCTCACCAGCTCGGATCTCATGCGCGAGCGGATTTCTTCGGTGGTTACCGATTTCCTTCCCGCCTCCCAATGGCAGGACGGGTTCGCCGCGGCCAAGGCCGGACAGGGCGGAAAAGTAGTACTTGACTGGACCGTTTTCTAGGAGCGAGACAATGTACACGGATATGAAAGAGCAGCTGGCAACCGAACTGCAGGAGCTGCGCGAGTCGGGACTCTACAAGGCTGAACGCCATATTGATTCGCCGCAGTCGGCGCGCATCCAGGCCGGGGCCCTGGGCGATGAGGCGCGCGAGGTGCTGAACTTCTGCGCGAACAACTATCTGGGGTTGGCCGATGATGAACGGATCATCGCAGCCGCCAAGCAGGCCCTGGACGAGCGAGGTTTCGGAATGGCCTCGGTGCGCTTCATTTGCGGCACGCAGGATATCCACTTGGAGCTGGAGCAGCGGCTGTCGGCCTTTTTGGGCACCGATGACACCATCTTGTTCTCCAGCTGCTTCGACGCCAACGGGGGAGTGTTCGAATCCCTGTTTGGGGCCCAGGACGCCATCATCTCCGATGCGTTGAACCACGCCTCGATTATTGACGGCATCCGCCTGTCCAAGGCAGCCCGCTTCCGCTACGCCAACCGGGACATGGCTGACCTGGAGAAGCAGCTGCAGGCCGCCGCGCAGCTGAACGACGGAGCCGGTGCACGTCGCACCATCATCGTCACCGATGGGGTGTTCTCCATGGATGGCTACCTGGCGCCGCTGGAACAGATCTGCGACCTGGCGGATCAGTACGGTGCGCTGGTGATGGTTGATGACTCGCATGCCGTGGGCTTCATGGGCCGCACCGGCGCCGGCACCCCGGAGCACGCCGGGGTTTCTGAGCGCGTGGACATCTACACCGGCACCTTTGGCAAGGCCTTGGGCGGGGCTTCGGGCGGCTATGTCGCAGGACGGGCGGAAATCGTGGAGATGCTGCGCCAAAAGGCCCGCCCCTACCTGTTCTCCAATTCCCTGGCCCCCTCGATTGTGTCGGCCACCCTCACCGCCCTGGAGCTGGTGGAAGGTTCAGGACAGCTGCGCGAGAAGCTGGAAGACAACGCGAAGCTGTTCCGCACCAAGATGGCCGAGGCCGGCTTCGAGCTGCTTGACGGCGAGCACGCGATCATCCCGGTGATGTTCGGCGACGCCGTGCTGGCCGGCCGCATCGCGGCACAGATGCTCGAGCGCGGGGTCTTTGTCACCGCCTTCAGCTACCCGGTGGTCCCCAAGGGCCAGGCGCGCATCCGCGTGCAGCTCTCGGCGGCGCACTCGGCCGAGGACATCGAGCGTTGCGTGCAGGCGTTCATCGATTCCCGACAGGCCGTCACCCAGGACGCATAGTCCCCGCCTATGTCTGGGATCTCGGATGCATGTCGCTGACCGGGCCTGCTCCCGGTCCATCCGATCCGATACGGTCTAACCAACGGTGTCCAGCCTCCGGCCGGGCACCGTTGGAGTCGTTTCAGGACGTGGAAGGGGAACTTGTGGCAAGCCTGCTGCTGACAAATATTGCCCAACTCAATACCGTCGATGCCGACGGGACGGTTCTTGCCGATGCCGCGGTATTGATCGAAAACGGTCTCATCGCCTGGACCGGCCCGGCCGGGCAGGCCCCTGAGCCCGAGGAGACCCACGACCTGGGCGGGCGCACAGTGCTTCCCGGATGGGTTGATTCGCACAGCCACTTGATCTTCGGCGGCGATCGGGCCGATGAATTCGTTGCCCGGATGGCGGGGCAGGACTATGCGGCCGGCGGCATTGCCGTGACCACCTCCGCCACCCGTTCCCTGGACGACCAGCAGCTGGCGACCGCGGTGCGTGAACGTCGGGCCGGAGCCTTGTCCATGGGTACCACCTGGATGGAAACCAAAACGGGGTACGGCTTGGACGTGGCCGAGGAAGCCCGCCATGCCCGCATCGCCCGTCCGCTGGTGGAACAGTTAACGTTCCTGGGAGCCCATCTGGTGCCAGCCGGTTGGGACGCGGAGCAGTACACGCAGACCGTCGCCGGTCCGATGCTGGACGAGGTGGCCGGGGATGTTGACTTCGTCGACGTCTTCTGTGAACGAGGTGCCTTCACCGAGGAGCAAGCACGCCAGGTGCTGCAGGCGGCCACGCACCGGGGAATCGCCACCAAGGTCCATGGCAACCAACTCGGCCCGGGTCCTGGAGTCGGATTGGCCGTTGAATTTGGCAGCCGGTCGGTGGACCATGTGAACTACCTGGACCGGCAGGACGTCGCCGCGCTCGCAGGCAGCTGGGCCCACTGGGAACAGGCAACCCGTACCGGACGGCCCGGGGTGGTGGCCACCTGCCTGCCGGCCTGCGATCTGTCCACCCGCCAACCCCTGGCCCGGGGACGCGACTTGCTCGACGCCGGGGCTGTGATCGCGTTGGCTAGCAACTGCAATCCGGGCACCAGCTACACCAGCAACATGAACTTCGTGGTGGCCACGGCCGTCCTGCAGATGCACCTGAGCCTGCCCGAGGCGCTGGAGGCGGCCACATATGGCGGGGCGTTGGCCCTCGGCGTCCAGGACCACGTCGGCTCCATCGAAGTGGGCAAGCGGGCTGACCTGCATGTGCTCGATGCCCCGTCCGCGGCGCATTTGGCCTACCGCCCGGGCATGCCACTGACCTACGCGGTCTACCAGGCGGGGCAACGACGCGTCTGATCCTCGCATCGCAAGCTCCTTAGATGTTGTCCCAGTAGGTGTTGCGCTGCGGGGTTTGGGTGGGGTCGATGTGCTTTGGCATGATCACGTGGGGCAGTCCCTTGTAGTTGACGACCTTAATGATCCCGGCCTGCTCCGCAGTGTGGTCATTGCGGCACATCAGCGACCCGGAACCGATCCTGGTCCGGCACCCGCCCTTCCAACCCCCGCCCTCGAAATGGTGGACGTCGCAGTTTTCCGGTGGTTCGGTGCACCCGGGAACGATGCAGCCCTTGTCCCGGCAGATGATCCCATCGCGGAGGTAGTCGGGGTAGAAGCGGCTGGCCCTGCCCAGATCCAATATCTGGCTCTCACCGCCAAACACTACCGGGATGATGTCGGCTTCAGTTAGCAGTCGTCGCAGCTCGCCCGGAGTGAGCCTCACGCCGTGCGTGGTGATTCCATGGGCCGTCGCCAGATCCCGCAGGTCATCGAGCTGCATGAAGACCATGAGCTGCGGTCGGATGGCCTTGGTCTTGGCGGTTCCTGAACCATTCTGCCGAATGAGGGTCATCATCGCGTTCATTCGCCGCATGGGGACGGGAACCTGCAGATCGATCTGTTCGGCCGGCGAAAGGCCCTCGATATTCTCCGGAATCTGGGCACCAGTTGGCCCGGACGCAGACCCGGTTTCCCCGGTTTCGTCCACCGCCCACGGGGGAGGGGGATCGGTGGGCTGCAGCCAGCTGGGTGTTTGCGTGCCGTCCACTGCCGGATTCGCTTCCCGTCCGGCCAAGTTCTCTTCATCCGGCTGCCGGGTGCGGGCTGCGGCACCTGCCTTGGTCCGGGGATTGTCGGCCTGCGCCACCAGGGACCGCATGAAGCCGGCATCGGAGCCGCGCACCCGCAGGACGTACTCGTCGACCCCGTTGATGCTGCGGCGTTTGAACAACCCCAGTTCCGGGGTGGCGGCCTCGGCGTTTTCCTCCTTGTACTTCTTGACCAGTTCGTTCACCTGCTTCTTCGCGGTGCGCGGCTCATTGCCCTCCAGGATCTGCACCGCGCGTTCTTCCAGCGACGGCCCATCTTGCTGCCGGGCGGCAGGCGGCAAGGGGGCTCCCTCGCCGATGGTGTCCTTGGGCTCCAGCCTGTTCAGGCTGCGGGCCGTTTGGAGGGTCGCGCGCGGATCAACCGCGAGATCCTGGTAGGTGGTGCCCAACTGCTCGAAACGCGGTGTGGTGATCGTTCCGGCAATGGTGACCCGCCCGATGACCAGGTGCGCGTCATTGAGCATGCCCTCGGCCTCGAAATAGGTGATTCGCAACCAGGCGGCCAGGAAATCCGCCGTGGTCTTGTAGCAGGGCCGGCCGGTGGCATACCTGGCGGGCCGCGAGTAGTCGGTCCTGCCCTCGCGCAGGTCGTCGTACTCTTCCAGGTCCAGTGTGTGAGCACCGGTGGCTTCGGCCAGCAGGGCCAGCTCCAGCCGGGCGCGGCTGATGCGGTGCGAGAGGCTTTCAACTATGCTGCCCATTTCGGCGGCAACGCGCGGGTCGGAACGGTGGGCGGCCGCCTGCAGCACGTTGTCCAGGATTTCCAGATTCAGCCGTGCCGTTTCGGCCAGCACTTGCCCCGATAATCGGGAACCGCCGGCCGCAGCGGCCCGGCGCAGCGCCTCCATTGCGGAGGCCAGGGAGATGGTGTTCATGGCCCCAGTTTCGGTGCCGACCAACGTCGGGGCTTCCAAGAAGCGGCGGATTGGGGATAAACGCCTTCCGGCTCCGCAAGAGACGTGGCGGGATTAGGCAGGCGGTGCCGGGCGAGGGCGGCGGTGCCTCAGTGGTGTTCGGGAGTAGCGGGATGAGCCGGCGAGCCCCGGTGCACGCCAAGAGCGGAATTCATGTCATGTTCGCCGAAATCCGGCGGCGTGTGACCGGCTTCATGATAGACAAGGACTATGGCTACTACTGCAATTGATGGAAACCCAGTCCAGACCGTAGGCGAGCTGCCGGCCGTTGGCGCCAAGGCTCCCGAATTCACCCTGACCGGCACCGATCTTCAGGACGTGACCAGCGCGTCCCTGGCCGGCCGCCGCGTCGTGCTGAACATCTTCCCGTCGGTGGACACCGGCGTCTGCGCCGCCAGCGTGCGCCGCTTCAACGAACTGGCCTCGGGCCTGGAGAACACCACCGTGGTGTGCGCCTCCAAGGACCTGCCGATGGCCCTGGGCCGCTTCTGCGGTGCCGAGGGCCTGGAGAACGTGGTCGCCGCCTCGGCGTTCCGTTCCAGCTTCGGCGAGGACTACGGCGTTACCCAGGCCGATGGCCCGCTGCGCGGCCTGCTGGCCCGCACCGTGATCATCCTGGACGAGGAGGGCAAGGTGATCTACAGCCAGCTGGTTCCGGAGATCAAGACCGAACCGGACTACGACGCCGCGATCGCCGCGCTGAGCTAAGCCCGGCAGCCAAGGAAACCGGCGCCCACACCCCTGTGCTTCAGGGGCGTGGGCGCCGGTTCGCGTTAATCGGTGCGCGGCGGCCGTCGGCCGCGGCAGGGGGGCGTGCTTAGAGCGGTCGTCCGTGGCGGAAGACCTGAAGCAGCTCCAGGTCCTGGTCGACCACCAGCACATCGGCGCTCCGTCCGCTGCGCAGGGCACCGGCGGTGTCCTCTAGGCCCAGCAACCGGGCCGGGACCGCCGTCGCGGAGAGCAGTGCCTGCTCCAGCGGCACCCCACCGGCCACCGCCCGGCGCACGACATCCAGCAGGGTGGCGGTGCCCCCGGCCAGCGAGCCGTCCGAGCTGAGCCGG
>NZ_JAVGCZ010000111.1:0-8402 GCF_052928425.1 Glutamicibacter sp. BSL13 | reverse complement strand
GTCGCCCGATAACCACCGGACGGCACGAGCAGGGCGGCCAGCTTCCTGGCCGCCCCGCACCGTTCGGCTCGGCGGCTCGGGAGGAAGAACCATCATGAGCACGACACCGCACGACGCCGACGACCCGACTGGTGCGAATGAGGCCGGCGGCGGGGCCGCCGCTGCCCCGGATCTGGAGAGCCTGCCGCCCGGGGTGCTGCAGCAGGTCAAGCGGATGGTGCAGGCCGAGTACGCCAAGGACCTGCGCACCCAGCTGGGCACCGTGCCCCGCACCATCAACTGGGACGCGCTGACCCCGGAGGATCTCGAGCAGGAGCTCCTCGCCCTGAACGAGTGGGTCGACTGGCTGCGGCACACCTACGGGCTGCCGCCGCAGGTCATCCCGCCCATGTGGCATCGCCACCCCGAGCTGCTCTGGGAGCTGTCCGCGCTGCGGCAGCACTGGTTGATCTGCTACGACCAGCAGGCCAAGGGCAACATGGGCATCGTCTGGCACAACGACTTCGCCGCCGCCCGCGAACGCCTCCGCGACTGGGTCTCGATCTCGGGCAGCCGCCTCGATCGCGACCGCCCCACCCGCATCACCGCCTGGCCCGGCGGCGAGGCCGACGACTGGACGCCGCCGGACACCAGCGAGCAGCCCGTCACCGAACGCAGCGCCGACTTCGTCGCCTTCGTCCTCGACGCCGTCCGCGCCCGCGAGGAGGAGCAGGACGCGGCCATGCGGGAGATCATCGACAGCGAGTAGTGCGCACGCCATCGCATCGAGGTCGGCCGGGACAGCAACGGTCCCGGCCGACCCTCCTTGCGTCCAGGCCCAGTGCCTCCGCGTCGTCCAGTCCGACGTCACCCTGATCGTGCCCGTACCTGACCGGCATGACCCGCCATAGCGACCAATCCACCGGCCGCCGGCTCTACGCCGACCCGGTCGTGCGCGACGAACCCGACATGGATCGGCTCGTCGACCTCGTGCTTCATCTCGCCGAGTCCCAGCACCGCGCGGCCACGCTCGCGCGGGCCAGCGGGCCAGGGCCAGAGCACGGATCGCCGGTCGCAGAATCACTCGCGAACGAGGCCGAACCCAAGGAACAATGAACCACCCTCGACCCGGCCCGGCACCGGCGCGAACGGTTCTCGAGGGCCGATGGAGGATGTCATGACGATCTCATTGCCCACAGGACAGCCGCTGGATCTGGAGAACCTGGCGCTTACCGCGGTGACGTACCAGCGGGTCTCCACCGAGGAGCAGG
Organism: Glutamicibacter sp. BSL13; assembly: GCF_052928425.1. NCBI lineage: Bacteria > Bacillati > Actinomycetota > Actinomycetes > Micrococcales > Micrococcaceae > Glutamicibacter > Glutamicibacter sp. BSL13. Next base: position 7,152 of record NZ_JAVGCZ010000111.1, on the reverse strand, counting down.
CCGCCAAGGGCGGTCAACGCGAGGGCTTCTCTATCCCCGCCCAGCGGCAGGCCAACCAGCGCAAGGCCGACGAGATCGGCGCCACCATCGTGGAGGAGTTCGTCGACCCCGGCTACTCCGGGCGCACGCTCAAACGGCCCGACCTGCAGCGGATGCTGAAGTACATCAAGACCCATCAGGTCACCTACTGCATCGTGCACAAGCTCGACCGGCTCGCCCGCGACCGGCTCGTCGACCTCGAGATCCAACGCGTCCTCATCGAAGCCGGTGTCACCCTCGTCTCGGTGACCGAGAGCATCGACGAGACCCCCTCCGGGACGCTCGTGCACGGCGTCATGTCAGCGATCGCGGAGTTCTACTCCAAGAACCTCGCCGCCGAAGTCACCAAGGGCCTGACCCAGAAGATCGCCACCGGCGGCACGCCGGGCCGGGCACCGCTGGGCTATCTCAATGTCCGCAAGCACACCGAGGAAGGCCGCGAGTACCGCACCGTCGAGGTCGACCCCGAGCGGGCGCCGCTGATCCAATGGGCCTTCGCCACCTATGCTGCCGGCGACACCGCGGTGGAGAAGATCCTCACCGACCTCACAGCCCGCGGCCTGACGACGGTGGCCACACCGCAGCGTCCCTCGAAGCCGGTCAGCAAGTCCGGGTTCTTCAAGCTCCTGCGTAACCCCTACTACATTGGGCGGATCCGCTATAACGGCGCCGTCTACGACGGCAACCATCTCGCAATCGTCGACACCGAGGTCTGGGAACGAGTACAGCGTCTGCTGGACTCGCGTGCGCAGGCCGACGTCCGGTTCCGCAAGCACGAGCACCCGCTGAAGGGGATCCTGTACTGCGCGACCTGCAAGTCCCGGCTGCACCTGGACTTCGCCCGCAACAAGCAGGGCATTCGCTACGCGTACTACGTGTGCTCCGGCCGCACCAGCAAGCGCACCACTTGCACCCGCAAGGCAGTGCCCGTCGGGATCGCCGAGGACCTCGTCACCACCTGCTATCAGCGGATCGGGATCAGCGAGGCCACCTACACCGCCCTGGCCAAGAAGGTCGATGCCGCGTTCGATGAGCGGATGGCCTCCCGCTCCCAGGAGCTCGCCGAGCTGACCGCGAACCGCAAGCGCCTTCAGGCTGAGAGCGAGAAGCTCCTGGCCGCGCACTTCGCCGACGCCATCGATCTCGACACGTTGAAGCGTCATCAGGACCGGATCCGCACCGGCCTGGCGGAGATCGATCGCAAGCTCGCCAGCGACCACGAGCACTACACCCGGCAACGCACGTACCTCGCCAGCGCCATGAAGCTGCTCACCTACTGCGCCACGATGTACGCGCGATCAGACGACGAGGCCAAGCGGCTCGCGAACCAGGCCTTCTTCGACAAGATCTACATCGGCGAGGACGAGCAGCCCATCGTCGAACTCGCCGAGCCCTTCAACGCACTCGCCCCCGACACGCTTTCGCATGTCGGGGGTTCGAGTACGTCAACTACGGTGGAGGTAAGGGGATTCGAACCCCTGACCTTCTGCATGCCATGCAGACGCGCTACCAACTGCGCCATACCCCCGAAAGGTTTGCCGCCCTCATCAGGCAACTCAATAATCATAAGTGAGTTGCCGACTCAGACGCAAATCCAAACCTAGCTTTGTTCCTGAGCGACCTCTGCCGGCAGGTCGATGACCGGGCAGTCGGCCCAGAGACGTTCCAGCGCGTAGAACACCCGGTCTTCCTGGTGCTGCACGTGCACCACGACGTCACCGTAGTCCAGCAGGACCCAACGGCCCATGCCGAAGCCTTCACGACGCACCGGGCGCAGGTCAAACTTTTCCAGCAGTTTCGTCTGGATCTCGTCCACAATGGCGTTGACCTGCGGCTCGGAAGACCCCGAGACGATCAGGAAGGCGTCGGTCACGCCCAGGCGGTCGGCAACATCCAATGCGACCTGGTTTTCGGCCTTCTTCTCGCTGGCGGCCAGTGCGGCAGCGTGAACAAGTGCGATGGAATCAGCGTGTGCGCCCATATAGTGGAGTGTCTCCTTGACGATGAATTAAGTCAGCTCAATTATAGTTGACGGACACAGCTTAGTTGTTGAGCATCATGATGATTCCGACAACCAATGCGATCCCGCCCACGGCCAGGGCCGCAATCATGGCCAGGAACATGTTGTTGGCGCGGCGCACACCAGCCGTCTGGGCGTCCAGGGGTTGCAGTCCCTGGGCGCTGACGGCTTCGACACGCGGCATCTGCACCGGGTCGCCCGAAGTGGCCTGGGCTGAGGTGGCCTGCTCTTCTTCCTTGGGCTTCGGCTTGGCCGCTGGCGTGGCCTTCTTCACTGCCGGCTTCTGTGCCGCAGGCTTGGGCGCGGGCTTGGCCGCTTCCTTCGCCGCAGGCTTTGCCGGGGTCTTGCCGGCCGGTTTGGCCTCAGGTTTCTTGCCGGTCTTGTCCGCCGGCTTTTTGGCCGGGGCGATCTTGCCGGTGGAATCCAGGTCCAGGGACACGCTCTCGGTCTTCGGGCTGGGCACCCCGGAACGTGAGACCTTGTCCTCAAGTTCACTGATGTTGCCCATCGCTCCGGTGAAGGGATCCGATGCGGGAGCTTCCTGGCCGGCTTTGGCGTTCTGCTGACGCAGGCGTTCGCGTTCGGCCGCACGGCGGGAGATGATGGCGGCGCGGGCCGCCATCTCGCGCTGGTGGGCGAGAACTTCCAGATCGATGTCGTTGTCGTCATCACGCAGCAGGTTCGGGTCCACTGGCGGCGCGGGGGCGCTTTCACGGCGGGCCGCCAGGGCCTCCTCCACGCTCATGACGGTGGTTTCCGGGGAGTCCTCGTCCTTGGACGGCGTGGAATTCTTGGGCTTGACCGGTACCGGCTTGGCTGCCCCGGCGTTCTCCGCCTTCTGCTGTTCGGCCAGGGCCTGCAGACGCAGCTGGCGGCGGGTCAGCGGCTTCGGGTCATCCCCGGGCTCAACTGCGGGAATGTGGTTGGTCAGCTGGGAGACTTCCTCCTGCAGCCGACGGCGCTCACGCAGCGCTTCACGGTCCCGGGCACGCCGCAGGGACGCGCGCTCCCCCGCCGCCGTGTCACCAGATTCGATTTCACTCGACTGGGCGGCAGGCTTGGAGTCCCCGGCCTTGGCGTCAGCGGGCTTCCCGTTTGGGGTCTTGGCATCCGCCGGCTTCGCGGCGGGCTTGGCAGCAGCAGGCTTGGTCGTGGCCGGTTTCTCGGCAGCCTTTTTTGCCGCCTCAGGCTTGGCGCTCTGCTGGGTTTCGCCGCTCTTGGCGGTGTCCTTCTTGGCCTCGGCGGCCTTGGCGGCGCCGCTCTTGTTGGCAGGCTTCTTGGGTGCCTCGTCAGCCTTGGGTGCGTTCTGCGGTGCGGGCTTTGCGCCCGAAGCGGGCTTAGAGGTGTTCGAACCGGAGGTGGAGGAAGGCTTAGGGGTCTGCTTCCCTGGGGCCGCGGCGGGGGTTTGCGGAGCTTTCTTGGAATCGGCTGCCTCTTCACGGGCTGCCTGTTCCCTGGCTTCCTGCTCGGCCTTGCTGTTGGCCAGCAGGGCCTCCATTTCCGCCCGACGCTTTTCACGCAAAGCACGCCGGCTTGAAGCCGGTTGCGTGTTATCGCTCATCCTGTCCTTCTCCCGACCGCGTAGACTTCTGCATGCACCCTTACCAAGTGATTATGCCGTGTTTTGGGTGCCACTTTCAGGCTGCGACTCGGTATAGAGCCCATATTTTGCAATGTACTGCACCACACCATCCGGCACCAAGTACCATACCGGTTTTCCCTGTCCAACGCGGGCCCGACAATCCGTGGAGGAGATCGACAGTGCCGGGATCTCCAGTTCGGAGGCGCTGGACTGTGCGACTTCCGGCATCTGGTGCCCGGGACGGGTGACCCCCACGAAGTGCGCCTGGTTCCACAGTTCGTCGGCGTTCTTCCAGCTCATGATCTGGTTCATCGCGTCGGCGCCGGTGATGAAGAACAGTTCCGCCGTGGGGCGTTCGGCCCGCAGGTCGCGCAGCGTGTCGATCGTGTACGTCGGCCCCTCGCGGTCGATGTCGACGCGGCTGACGGTGAAACGCGGGTTGGACGCGGTGGCGATCACGGTCATCAGGTAGCGCTGCTCGGCGGGGGTGACCTTCCGGTCGGCCTTCTGCCACGGCTCACCGGTGGGAACGAACACCACTTCGTCCAGGTCGTATTCGGCAGCGACTTCGCTGGCGGCGACGAGGTGGCCGTTGTGGATGGGGTCAAAAGTACCGCCCATCACGCCGAGGCGGAATGGGCGGTGCTGTGCTGTTGAATTCACCGGGGCCTAGTGCTTGGTCTCGTGCACCTTGGTCTGGCGGTGGATGTCGTGCGGTTCCGGCTTCACCTGGTGGCGGTTGCCGACGTTGGTGTACGACATGGTGATCAGCAGGCCGACCATCAGCGCGACGAAAATGCCCACACCGATCAGCAGTGCCCAGGTCTCGCCTGAGAGGGATGAGGTGGAGGCTGCGGTAGCCAGGTTCAGCGCGTTCAACTAACTCTCCAGATATTCTTGGTGATCAACGGCCTGCCATCGATCGTTTGTGAATAGTTTGTTCTTCTACATCGTACCGAAAACAGGTTGCAGAAACTATTTGCGGATGTGCCCGTCGCCCTGCACGATCCACTTGGTGGTGGTCAGCTCCGCCAGCCCCATTGGCCCGCGGGCGTGCATCTTCTGGGTGGAGATCCCCACCTCGGCGCCCAGGCCCAGCTGCCCGCCGTCTGTGAAGCGGGTGGAGGCGTTGACGATTACCGCGGCCGAGTCGACCTCGGCCACGAAGCGTTCGGAGTTTTGCAGGCTGCTGGTGATGATGGCCTCGGTGTGCCCGGTGGAGTATTCGGCAATGTGCTCCATGGCCTCATCGATCCCGTCCACGACCTTCACCGCGATTTGCAGGTCCAGGTATTCGTTGGCCCAGTCCTGCTCATCGGCCTGGACCGGGTCCAGGCCCTCGGCCAGCCCGGCGGCACGCGGGTCGGTGTGCAGGCGCACCCCGGCCTTGGACAGCTCCTCCAGCACACTGCGTCCGGCGGCCGCGTCCTGGTGGATCAGCAGCGTCTCCACGGTGTTGCACACACTCGGGCGCTGGGTTTTCGCGTTGAGCAGGATGTCCACTGCGGTGTCGGTGTCCGCCGACTCGTCGATGAAGATGTGCACATTGCCTTCACCGGTCTCGATGACCGGCACCTTGGCGGTGGTGACCACCCGCTGGATCAGTTCGCGTCCACCGCGCGGGATCAGCACGTCGATCTTGCCGCGCGCCCCCATCAGGGCATCGGCTCCGGGGCGTCCGTATTCATCCACGGAGATCACGATGTCCCGCGGCAGCGAGACCTTCTCCAGGGCGTCGCGGATCAGCCCGACCAGTGCCAGGTTGGAGTTCAGGGCGGCCGAACCGCCGCGCAACAGAACCGCGTTGCCACTTTTCAGGGCCAGTCCGGCAATGTCCACGGTCACGTTCGGGCGGGCTTCGTAGATGGTGCCGACCACGCCCATGGGCACGTTGACCTGGCGCATGCGCAGCCCGTTGGGCAGGGTTTCCCCGCGCAGCACGGTACCCACCGGGTCCGGCAGTCCGGCCAGCTCCTCCAGTGCGCCGATCAGTCCGTCGATGCGGGCATCATCCAGCTTCAGCCGGTCCAGCATGGCCGCGGAGGTGCCGTTGGCGCGCCCGGCCTCCAGGTCCTTGGCGTTGGCCTGCAGGATGGAGACGCGGTTGGCGTCCAGGGTGGCACCGATCTGGCGCAGGGCGCGGTCCTTCCAGTCCCGGTTGGCGCGCGCCAGCAGGCGTGAGGCCTTCCGGGCCCGGTCGGCCAGGCGGTAGACCTGTTCGGTCACGTCCTGGCCCTGGCCGGCGGCGGCGTCGGTGGCGTGCTGGCCCTGGTCGTTGGCGGGGGTGGCGGCATGCAGACTCATGCCTCCATGATAGGAATTGGCCCTAGACCAAGGCCAGATCGTCGACATGAATCACGGCCCGTTCGTAACCTTCACCCAGCCAGGTGGCCAGCTGGCTGGTGGTGCGTCCGAGCATGGCCGGCAGCTCGTGGGAGGCGTAATTGACCAGCCCGCGGGCAAGCACGCTGCCCTGCTCGTTGCAGACCTCCACCGCGTCCCCGGCCTCGAACTCACCGTGCACGGCGGTGATGCCCGCGGCCAGCAGCGAGTTTTCCCCGCTGCGCACCGCCCGGGTGGCTCCGGCGTCAATGTAGAGCTTGCCCTGCGGCTTGGCCAGGTGGGCCAGCCACACGTCGCGTGCCGAACGGCGGGTGTTGCGGGCGGCGAACCAGGTGCCCACGTCCTTCCCGGCCAGCGCGTCGGCCGCGTTCTCGGCGCTGGTCACCAGCGCCGGGATGCCCGAGGAGGAGCTCATCACCGCGGCCTCGACCTTGGTGATCATCCCGCCGGTGCCCACCCCGGCCTCCCCCGGGGTGCCGAGGTTCACCGCCTCCAGTTCGCTGGGGTTCTTGATCAGGGCGATGCGCTGCCCGCCGTGGCGGGGGTGCGCGTCGTACACGGAGTCCACGTCGGAGAACAGCAGCAGCGCGTCGGCCTTGATCAGGTGGGCGACCAGGGAGGCGAGCCGGTCGTTGTCCCCGAAGCGGATTTCGTGGGTGGCCACCGTGTCGTTTTCGTTCACGATCGGCAGCACCCCCAGGTTCAGCAGCCGCACCAGGGAGCGCAGCGCGTTCGTGTAGGTTTGCCGGCGGCGCAGGTCATCGGCGGTGAGCAGCACCTGGGCGACGGTCAGCTCGTGGGCGGCGAACTCGGTGGTGTACTGGGCCAGCAGCAGGCCCTGGCCGACGGCGGCGGCCGCCTGCTGGGTGGCCAGGTCCTTGGGGCGCTTGGCCAGGCCCAGCGGGGCCAGCCCGGCGGCGACCGCACCGGAGGAAACCAGCACCACCTCGGTGCCGGCCTTCACGGTGGCGGCCAGCGCGTCCACCAGGGCGGAGAGCCGTTCGTGCGAGATCCCGCCGTCCACCGTGGTCAGCGAGGAGGAGCCGACCTTGACCACCAGCCGCTGCGCCTGCGGCAGCTGGTGGCGGGAGGTGATGGCCGACAGCGTCTTGGTGGCACGTACGCTCATGAAGGTGGTTCTTCCCCTGCCTGGTTCCTGCGGCCCGTG
>NZ_JAVGCZ010000110.1:0-8439 GCF_052928425.1 Glutamicibacter sp. BSL13 | reverse complement strand
GCTTCGGTGGAAAAGCCCCCGGTGATGCCAAGATCGGCGGGGCGGGCCAACAGATCACGGGCCAGCAGGGTGCCGGAGCTGGTGGCCCCGAGCTTGTCGGCCAGCCGGGCCATGGGTCCGGCTGCGTCCAGGGCACCGCGGCCGTAGAGCACGTGGGGGCGCTGTGCGGCGTTGAGCAGCGCGGCAATCTGCTGCAGCTGTTCCTCGCCCAGCCGCGGGGCCGGCGGGTCAAAGCTGTACTGACCCAGATCCCAGGGCCCTTCCTGGCTTGCCGGGGCAGCCGCCAGGTCATAGGGGATCGCCAGCACGACCGGGGTGCGTTCACGCAGTGCGTGGGCGGCGGCCTGCAGGGCGGTGTGTCCGGGATTCTGGGCGTCCACCGTGTAGGTGACCGCGCGTACCGCGGTGTTGATCGCCGTTTGGTCCACGTCCCAGCCGCGCAGCCCGCCGGTGGGCGCGTCCCCGGCTACAAAGAGCACCGGGGTGTTGGCGGCCGCGGCCTCGGCGAGCGCGGTCACGGCGTTGGTGAAGCCGGCGCCGTAGGTGGTGGAGGCGATGGCGAGTTTGCCGCTGAGCCTAAAGTGGGTGTCGGCGGCGGTGACGGTGGCCTGTTCGTGGCGAACGGCGGTGTAGTCGAAGCCCTGGCGGACCGCGGCATCCAGGAAGTGGGCGTTGCCGTTGCCCATCAATCCGAAAATCTGCGGGGCGATCGGCTTCAGGGCGCGGGCGATTACAGCTGAGACGCTGGACATCATGGACTCTTTTCACGAAATGCTGATTGAGAAAATTCCATATATGTCTGCCGCTACCGTTCGCTACCGGAGAGCCGCCAGCGGGTATCGCCCCTTTTGAGAGCGCCGGAAACCGTAAAACGGTTCCTGACATTCAATAGGATAAGGCATGCCGCGCACCGAAGACCACACCCGGCCGGTGCCGACGCCGGAGCCTAGCCCCCAGCCTGGCGGTGTGCAGTTTTGTGACGGCGCACCAGCCGTGCCCTGCGGTGCCCCCGCCACCGAAAGCTGACTAGGAAATTTGGGCAGAAACCGGCACCGTGCCAGTCCAGTGCCGCACTGTACGGGCTCCGGCGACGGGGGCGCGGGCATCGGGCGGGGATAAACTTTGAGGTATGTCGAATCCCGCACAGCATGCCATGACCCCCACCGAAGCGTGGAAGAAGCTCACCGAAGGAAACCAGCGGTTCATCAAGGGCCACACCGAACACCCGAACCAGGACGGGGATCGACGTCAATCCCTGGTCGGCGGGCAGGAGCCGTTCGCCGTGATCTTCGGCTGCTCGGACTCGCGCCTGGCCGCCGAGATCATCTTCGACGTCGGTCTGGGGGACGTCTTCGTGGTGCGCACCGCCGGCCACGTCATCGACTCGGCGAGCCTGGGCTCGCTGGAGTTCGCCGTGGACATCCTGAACATCCCGCTAATCGTGATCCTGGGCCATGACAGCTGTGGCGCGGTCACCAGCGCGATTGACTCCAAGCGCAGCGGCACCCTGCCCAAGGGGTTCATCCGCGATTTGGTCGAGCACATCACCCCGTCGGTCTTCGCGGCCGAGCGCAAGGGGCTGAGCGATGTGAACTCCACCGTGGTGGAACACGTGCGGGAGACCTCCGAGCGGCTCGTGGACCGTTCACGCATCATCGCCGACGCCATCGATGAGGGACGCACCGCCGTTGTGGGCGTCACCTACCACCTGGCCGATGGAGAGGCCCAGGCGGTATCCCGCTTCGGCCTGCAGGCCCCGGTGCTGGATTAATCCTGTGGACCCCGGCTTCCCGATAGTACGGGCAGCCGGGGTCCTTTTGCCGGTGTACCGGCCGGCCGCCGTATCCTACTCGGCGCGGCCCAGCGTGTGGGCCAGCAGCTGGGGCAGTTGCGCGGTACGGAAGCGGTGCCCGGCCCGCAGCAGCTTGTCCGGCACCACCCGCTGGTCGGCCATGGCCAGCAGCTGCGCGCCCTGGCGTCCGAGCACCAGGCGCGGCGCGAACTGGGGCACCGGGATCACCGCGGGGCGATGCAGCGTGGCGGCCAGGTCCGCGGAGAAACGCTCATTGCGCACCGGATGCGGGCTCACCGCATTCACCGGGCCGCTCAGCGAACGGTCCCACAGCGCGCGAAGGTAGATGTCGAGCAGGTCATCCAGGCCAATCCAGGACATCCACTGCCGCCCATGGCCCAGCTTGCCACCCAGGCCGGCCGCGTAGAGCGGGCGCAGCACCGCCAGCATCCCTCCGCCGCTGTCCAGGACAATTCCGGTGCGGACCTGCACACGGCGCATCCCCTGGCTGCTTCCCTCCTGGGCCGCGGCCTCCCAGCGGCGCACCACCTGGCTGAGAAAGTCATCCCCGCCACTGCCGGCCGCAGCCTCTTCGGTCCATTCCTGGTCCCCGCCGGCACCACCGTAGTAGCCGATCGCCGAGGCGCTGATGAAGGTCTCCACGCCGCTGTCGGCGGCCAACCGGGCAAGCCGGGCGGTCGGCTGAATGCGGCTGGACTCGACGGCGTGCCGGTGTTCCTTCGTGAAACGGCCAAAAATGCTGGCCCCGGCCAGGTGGATCACCGCATCGCACCCCGCAAGCAGCCGGGGGTCGGGGTTGGCCGGATCCCACAGGCGCTCCCCCGGCCCGGCGGGGGCCGAGCGCACCAGACGGATCACCCGATGCCCGCCGGTGGACAGCAGGGCGGCCAGGGCCTGGCCCACCAGTCCGCTGGAGCCGGTGATTGCGACCGTGCCAGAACCCAGTCCGGCGTCGGCCGCCTGCTGGTGCGCGGCGAGGTCCCCGAGCAGCTGGCGGTGCCGGTAGGCGAGCATGCGCACGGTGGAGGAGGCCGGCATGCTGGAGTCAATCCGGTCGACCACCCGCGTGTGCCCGGTACCGACCGGTTCAAAAAGGTGTTCGTGGCGCCAGTGCAGCACCCTGGTGGGCAGGGACCGCCACCCTTGGGGGTCCAGTTCGTCGACAAAGCGCCGGCCCGGAATGTACTGCCGCGGCTGATGCCGGGCCACCCACTGCACTCCGGCCGGAAGCCGCAGCAGCGCGGTGCCGTCACGCAGTGATCGGGCTTCTTGTTCCACCTTCAGCGGCAGCCAGGGCGGCAGCAGGCGGCGCACCGCGCCAGGCCGGGAGAACCAGGCCACCACCTCATCGATGGGCTGGGGCACTTGCACGGCGCGTTCAATGCTCATGGCCCAACCCTAGCGGAGAACCAGGCGGCCCGGGCGTTGCTCCTGCCGCGGCGCTCAGGGCAGGATATGCCGCAAATTTGCGGGCTGTGGGCCAGCGAAAAGTTCCAGCTTGTTTTCACAGGCCCCTTGCCACCAATCACGGGCCGACGGGCCCGCTTGACATACCCCCCGGGGTATAGCCTAGGTTGGGTGCATACCCCCACGAAAGGATGCACCATGCTTCTGGAACGCTTCTATGACGAAGATCTGGCCCAAGCCAGCTATTTCATCGGCTGCCAGGCCAAGGGCGAGGCAATCGTCGTCGATGCCCGGCGTGACATCTCCGGGTACCTGGCACTGGCCGCCAAGCACGGAATGCGCATCGTCGCGGTGACCGAAACCCACATCCACGCCGACTACCTCTCCGGCACCCGCGAGCTGGCTGCCGCCACCGGGGCCGCCACCTACGTCTCGGGCGAGGGCGGAGCCGACTGGCAATACAGCTTCCAGGCCGAGCGCCTAATGGACAAGGACACCATCACACTGGGCAACATCACCGTGACCGCGCGCCACACCCCCGGCCACACCCCGGAGCACCTTTCGTTCCTCATCACCGACGGCGCCTTCAGCGACCAGCCCGGCTACATGCTCTCCGGCGATTTCATCTTCGCCGGTGATCTGGGCCGCCCGGACCTGCTGGACGAGGCGGCCGGCGGCGTGGACACCCGCTTCGCCGGGGCCAGGGACCTGTTCGCCTCGCTGCGCGACGTCTTTCTGAAGTTGCCGGACCACATCCAGGTCTACCCGGGCCACGGTTCGGGCAGTGCCTGCGGCAAGGCGCTGGGCGCCGTTCCCTCCACCACCGTGGGCTACGAGCGCAACTTCGCCTGGTGGGGCCGCTACCTGGCCAATAACGACGAAGAGGGCTTCATCGCCGAGCTGCTCGACGGACAGCCCGACGCCCACGCCTACTTCGCCCGAATGAAGCGCCAGAACCGCGACGGCGCCAAGGTGCTGGGCACCCTGCCGGAGTTGGTTCAGTTCACCGCACAGCAGATCATCGAGAAGACCTCCGCGAAAGAGGCGGTCTTCGTGGACACCCGTGGACATGTGGCCGTAGCCGAGGGCACCGTCGCCGGCGCCCTGGCCATCCCGGCCATTTCCAAGATGGCGAGCTTCGGCGCTTGGGCCTTCGACCCGCAAGCCGACGACCGCCAGCTGATCCTGTTCGCCGAGAACCTGGAGTCGGCCGAGGAAATGCGCGACCACCTGATGCGTGTGGGCATCGATGCGGTGTCCGGCTACGCCACCAGCCTTCGGGGCCTGCCGGCTTTTATCCCGCCACGCGTGGACCCGACGGAGCTGGAGGACTTCGATCACGCCCTGCTCCTCGACGTCCGCGGCCGGGGCGAGTTCAACGCCGGAGCCATCCCGGACGCGAAGCACATCTCCGGCGGCCGCGCCCTGTGGGCCCTGGACGAACTTCCGACCGACGGCAAGATCGTCACCTATTGCCAAAGTGGCCTGCGCAACTCGGTCGTTGCCAGCGCCCTGCGCGATGCCGGGTACGACGTGGTCGAACTGACCGGCAGCTACGCCGGCTGGGCTGCCGCCATGAACAAGACCAACGCCTAATCCAACCCCACGAAGAAGGACACGCCCCTCAAGCATGAGCACCCCCATTGATGTCATGGACGCAGCGGCCCTAAAAAAGCTGCTGGCGTCCGACGAATCCGGCGTAGCAGTCCTGGATGTGCGCACCCCCGCGGAGTTTGAATCCGTGCACATCCCTGGCTCCTACAACCTGCCGCTGGAGCTGGTCGCGGAGCACGCCCACGACGTGACCCGCAAGCTGGGCAAGCAGATTGTGCTGGTTTGCCAGTCCGGTGTCCGCGCCGGCCAGGCGCAGCAGAGGCTGGTCGACATCCACATCGAAGCCAGCAGCGTGCTCGAAGGCGGCATCGCGGCCTATGAGAAGTCCGGCGGCACCGTGGTGCGCGGCACCCGGCGCTGGGCCATGGACCGCCAGGTCCGCATGAGCGCAGGCTCGCTGGTGCTGCTGGGCTTCGTCGCCTCGAAGCTGATCCACCCGAAGCTGGGCTACCTCTCGGCGGCGATCGGCGCGGGCCTGACCTATTCCGCGGCCAGCAATTCCTGCGCGATGGCCAGCCTGCTGTCCAAGATGCCGTGGAACCAGGCCAGCACGGCCAAGGCCAACCCCCTGGCCCAGATCCCCAGCGCCGGGCAGCTGCTGAACCCGAACGGCAAGTAGGGGCAAGGACGTGGAGCCATTGGTGATTCTGGTCCTGGCCTTGTCGATCGTCGTCGGCCTGACTCTGGGTCTGCTGGGTGGCGGTGGTTCCATCCTGATGGTTCCACTGCTCACCTACGTGGCGGGCATGGACGCCAGGGAAGCGATCACCACCTCGCTGTTCGTGGTGGGCGTGACCTCGTTGGCCAGCCTGCCGCCCCACGCGCGGGCACGCCACGTGCGCTGGGTTCCCGGCCTGCTCTTCGCCGCAGCGAGCATGAGCGGCGCGTTCCTCGGCGGCCTGGCCAGCACGGTCATTCCCGCCACGGTGCTGATGGTGGCCTTCGCCATCATCATGCTGGCCAGTGCCCGGAACATGATCCGCGGACGGAAGAAGGCCGGCGGCGCCGAAGCCAAGGGCCGTTCTGTGCTGCTGTACATTCCCGTCGGACTGGTCGTCGGCCTGGTCACCGGCCTGGTGGGTGCCGGCGGTGGCTTCCTCATCGTCCCGGCCCTGGTGCTGCTGGCAGGCTTGCAGATGAAGCATGCGGTCGGCACTTCCCTGCTGGTCATCGCCCTGAACTCGGCATCCGGGATGCTGGGGCACCTGAACTCCACCGCGGTCAACTGGCCGCTGACCCTGCTCATCACGGCAGCAGCGATCATTGGCTCCCTGGTTGGAGCGCGACTGGCTTCGAAGGTGCCGGAGCAGAGACTGCGCCGCGGGTTCGGATACTTCGTGCTGGCCATGGGCGTCTTCGTCCTGACCCAGGAACTGCCGCACCCGGCAGGCGCCATCCTTGCCGCTGCCATGGCCCTGCTCACCCTCGCCTGGGTGCTTTGCACCAAAATCCCGACCCTCTCCGCCATATGCCCCTGGCGCAATGCCCGGGCGGTGCAGTAACCACCAACAACCAAAGGAGCATCAATGAAACCGCTAGAATTGACCGAAACGAACTTCGCTAAAACCGTCAAGTCCTCTGCCATGCTGCTGGTCGACTTCTGGGCAGCCTGGTGCGGCCCGTGCCGCAACTTCGCACCCGTCTTCGACACCGCCGCCGAATTGCACCAGGAGGTGACCTTCGGCAAGGTGAACACCGAGACGCAGCAGAACTTGGCGGCCGCCGCCCAGATCACCTCCATTCCCACGCTGATGGCGTTCAAGGACGGCGTCCTGGTTTATTCCCAGCCCGGTGCGCTGGACTCCCGCGGCCTGGAGGAACTGATTGCCTCGCTGAAGAACCTGGACATGGAAGCCGTGCACGCCCAGATGGCGGCCGCGGGGAAGTCCCAACAGTAATCCGGGGGTGCACCCCATGGTCTTTTCGAATAGGAGCACATCATGCGCAACGCAGATGAAGCCACACACAAACGCATCCTCAACCGCCTGAAGCGGGCCCGCGGCCAGCTTGATGCAGTGATCAACTCGGTTGAGAACGACGGCAAGTGCCGCGACGTGGTCACCCAGCTCTCTGCCGTGTCCACCGCCCTGGACCGCGCCGGATTCGCCATCGTGGCCACGGCCATGCAGCACTGCCTCATCGATCCCGAAAAGACCGCCGAAGCGGAAGACGGCTTGACCGTTGAAGAGCTGGAGAAGCTCTTCCTCTCACTTTCCTAGATTTACGGCTTACCAGCCAGAGAAGGAGGCACCTCATGTGCCGACAGGTTTCCTGCAAAAAATGTGGCAAGACCACCTGGGCCGGCTGCGGCCAGCACGTTGACTCGGTTATGCGCGGCGTCCCCGCCAAGGACCGCTGTCAAGGCCACGAGAACGAGCCGGGCAAGGGCTTCTTTAGCCGGCTCTTTGGACGCTAGAGCCGGGAGCGGTTCGCCTGGAAGCAGTTGTGCAAGAAACTGCAGCTGCGTTGCGGGAATCCGGGTTGTACACCCCGATTCCCGCAAGACATGAAGTCCACTTTCTTCTGATCTCCCGGTAGCTACCGCCTGATAAGGACGCAAGGCGGTGCATCATAAGGCATATGGGGCCACCGGATCGCTCGTCTGCCAGGCACGAAATGTACCGGCGGAAGCGCTTTGGGGCAGCCGCCAGCACTTTGGACTGGCGGCTGCCCCACGAGCCGGTACCAAGTATCACCGTGGCCGCCGTGATGGCCCTGTGCGAGTGCTAGGACAACGATGGATTCGCGCGCTCAAGCACCCACACGGGGCGGACCCCAGGGGATCCTGCATCCCCCACGCTTCGCGTGTGAGATCAACTCACCCAGTGCAGAGGGAGTTTGCCTCACCGCCTCTTCAGGCTTCAGGCAGTAGCCGCGGCCAGCAGCTCCAACACGTGCTGGTAGTCCTTGCCCGTGGCCCGGCTCATTCCCAATTCGCAGGTGCGGTTGCAGGAAGCGTGGGCCTGGCTGTCCAGCTGGCGCACCTGTTCGGCCTGCACAGCGGTGGCCGAGGCGGTCAGCTCCGGATGCAGCATGCCCCGGTCCCCGGCAAAGCCACAACATCCCCAGTCCTGGGGCACCTGAACGGTGTGGGCAACCGCCTGGGCAATCTGCACCAGCTGGTCGTTCAGCCCCATCTGGGTGGAGGAGCAGGTGGGGTGCAGGGTCAGCGACTGGATTTTCTGCCCCGCCGGCAACCGATGCAGCAGGTGCTCGGCGGTGAAGCCGAGCACGTCGATGACCTGGAATCCGTCCTGGCCCAGGATGTGCTCAAACCCCTCGGTGCAGCTGCTCGCGTCGGAGATCACCGGCAGCCTGCCGCCGGCAGGCTGGGCGGCACGCACCCGGTTCAGGACGCGGGCCTCCATCACCTCATGACCCTGCGCATAGCCCTTAGAGGTCCAGGGTGTGGCGCAGCACATGGATTCGATGCCCTCGGGCACCAGCACCGCGACCCCGGCCCGGCGCAGCAGCTGTTCGAACGCGGCTCCCACCCCCGGCCCATCCCCGCAGGAGCCGAACATGGAGTTGACGCAGGCGGGCAGGTAGAGCGCCACCGGCTCGGCATCGGGGGCGCCGAGCCGTCCGGTCAACGGTTTGCGGGC
>NZ_JAVGCZ010000109.1:0-8537 GCF_052928425.1 Glutamicibacter sp. BSL13 | reverse complement strand
GGCCATCGCCCTGGGGGTGGCCCTGGATCCGGCCGCGGCCGGGCTGCGCGAACCGGCCCCGGCCGCCGGGCAGCAGCAGTCCGCGGCGGAAGTGGACGCCCCGGTGCAGCGTGTTCAGGTCACCGCCCAGGACATGCGCTTCTTCCCGGCTCGCATCGACGTGCAGGCCGGCACCCACCTGATCATTGAGCTGACGAACACCGACGCCGAGCAGACCCACGACCTGGTGCTGGGCACCGGGCAGGACAGCGGGCGGCTGGCCCCGGGCCAAAGTGCGGAAGTCGAGGCCGGGGTCGTTGGCGCTTCGGTGGACGGCTGGTGCTCAATTGTCGGGCACAAGCAGATGGGGATGGTCCTGGAGATTGTGGCCACCGGGCAGTCCTCCGCCGGTCCCGGGCAGCAGCAGGACCCGGGCGAGGGTGAGGCGCCCGCCCAGGACGGCTCCCATCCCATGATGGGCCGCGAACCTCAGGAGCAGGGCCCGGCAGCACCCGACGCGGCCAGCGAGCTGGACTTCAACGCCGCCCCGCAGGACGGGTTCACCTCGCGCGAGGCCGAACTGGAGCCGCTGGCGAAGGACGCCGGCGAACCGGTCACTCACCGACACCGGTTCACCGTCAGTGAGCTGCAGGCCGCCGTCGCCCCCGGGGTCACCCAGAAACTGTGGACCTTCAACGGCACCGCGCCCGGCCCGGTGCTGCACGGCAGGGTGGGGGACAGGTTTGAAATCACCCTGTACAACGACGGCAGCATGGGCCATTCCATCGACTTCCATGCCGGTGCCCTGGCCCCGGATGAGCCGATGCGCACCATCGCGCCCGGCCAGAGCCTGACCTACCGGTTTACCGCCACCAAGGCGGGAATCTGGATGTACCACTGCGGCACCGCGCCAATGAGCGCCCACATCGCCAACGGCATGTTTGGCACGGTGGTCATCGAACCCGGTGACCTGCCGCAGGTGGACAAGAGCTTTGTGCTCACCCAGTCGGACTTCTACCTGGGCGCCCAGGGCGGGGAAGTGGACATGGACAAGCTGCTGGCCGGCACCCCGGACATCGTGGCCTTCAACGGCTACGCCAACCAGTACCTGCATCAGCCGCTCAGGGCCCGGGCCGGGGAACGGGTGCGGATCTGGTTGCTGGATGCCGGTCCCAACCGTCCCTCCTCCTTCCATGTCATCGGCGGTCAGTTCGACACCGTCTGGTTCGAAGGCGGCTACCGGCTGGATCACCGGCAGGACCCGCAGGGCGGAAGCCAGGCGCTGGCCCTGGCCCCGGCCCAGGGCGGCTTTGTCGAGCTGGTCTTCCCGGAGGCCGGGCACTACCCGTTTGTCACCCACTACATGTCCGACGGTGAGCGCGGCGCCCATGGCCTGTTCGAGATCACCGGGGAGAACCGCTAGCTGCATCTGGGCTGGGCGATCACCGGGCGCACCCCGGCCGGCCGGTGCTGCCCTTATCATGGGGTGATGGGCGACGCGTCGGGCAGCTTGCAACCTGCACTGGAGTTGATCGGCTGGCTGCTGCTGGCCGCCTGCTTCGGCTTCCTCTTTGCCGCCCAGGTCTCCAGGCGCTCGATGCGCAGATGGCGGCGGGCCGAGTGCGAGCTGATGGTCCTGGAGGGCCAGCCCTGCCTGGTGTGGAGCACCGCCGACGGCACCCGGCGCAGCACCCTGCACGAGCACGCGCTCACCGACACCGCCGCACCCAGCGTCGTGTACTACCGCATCGGACACGAGCAGCACCCCCAGACCACCGAGCCGGTGTCCCACGCCCGGATGCTGGGCGCCATCGGGTGGTCGCTGCTGGGCGCCTGGGCGCTGAGCAACATCATTTCGGTGCTGCTGGCGATGTAGTCCCCGCGCCCGGGCGTCCCCTGCTTCGGCCCGGATCCTTCACACAATCGGCGTGATGCGCGACACAGAAACGTGAAAGAAGTGTCGTATAGTTGACTTGGGTGTGACCCTGAACACCCAATGGGGTCACTTGCATCACTATGCGAAGGATATGAAATGTCATCAAAGTTTTCGCGCCTCTCGCGGGCCGCGGTCATCCTCTCGGCCAGTGCGCTGGCATTGAGTGCCTGCACCGGCCCTTCCGGTTCCCAGGAGGAGGGCCAGTCCGGGGATCAGGGCGGCGGCAGCGCGGTCATCACGCTGGGCACCACCGACAAGGTCACCTCACTGGACCCGGCCGCGTCCTACGACAACGGCTCGTTCATGGTCATGAACCAGATCTACCCGTTCCTGCTGAACAATGAGCCCGGCTCCCCGGACCCGGTGCCCGCCATCGCGGCCAGCGCGGACTTCACTTCGCCGACCGAGTACACGGTCAAGCTCAAGGAGGGGCTGAAGTGGGCCAACGGCCATGACCTGGATTCCAAGGACGTCAAGCACAGCTTCGACCGCCAGCTGAAGATCGCCGACCCGAACGGCCCAAGCTCGCTGCTGGGCAACCTGGACAAGGTCGAGGCCCCGGATGCCACCACCGTGGTGTTCACCCTGAAGGTCCCCAACGACCAGACCTTCGCCCAGGTGCTCTCCTCCCCGGTGGGCCCGATCGTCGATGACGAGGTCTTCCCGGCCGACAAGGTCATCGACGACAAGGAAATCGTGGACGCCAAGGCCTTTGGCGGACAATACGTGATCGACTCCTACAACAAGAACACCCTGGTCTCGCTGAGCAAGAACGATGAATACCAGGGCGTGCTGGGTGAACCGGCCAACTCCCAGGCGGCCATCAAGTACTACGCGGACGCGAACAACATGAAGCTGGAAATCCAGCAGGGCAAGATCGACGTGGCCTGGCGTTCGCTGACGCCCACCGACATCGAGGACCTGGAGGGCCAGGATAACCTGACCGTCCACAAGGGCCCGGGCGGGGAACTGCGCTACATCGTGTTCAACTTCGACTCCATGCCCTACGGCAAGGAAACCTCCGACGCCGACCCGGCCAAGGCCCTGGCCGTGCGCCAGGCCGCCGCCAACCTGGTGGACCGCCAGGCGATCGCCACCCAGGTCTACAAGGACACCTACACCCCGGCCTACTCCTTCGTCCCGCAGGGATTCACCGGAGCCACCGAGCCGCTGAAGGAAAAGTACGGCAAGGACGGCGGCCCGGATGCCGAGGCGGCCAAGAAGGTGCTGGAGGACGCCGGGGTGCAGACCCCGGTCAAGCTGGCGCTGCAGTACAACCCCGACCACTACGGTCCAAGCTCCGGGGACGAGTACGCGATGGTCAAGAGCCAGCTGGAGGCCGACGGGTTGTTCGAGGTGGACCTGAAGTCCACCGAATGGGTCACCTACCAGAAGCAGCGCGTCACCGACTACCCGGCCTACCAGCTGGGCTGGTTCCCGGACTACTCGGATGCCGATAACTACCTCGCGCCGTTCTTCGCCAAGGACAACTTCCTGTCCAACGGGTACGACAACCAGGAAGTTGACTCGCTGATCTCCGAGCAGCGCGGTGAAACCGATGAAGGCAAGCGCAGCGAAATGATCGGCCAGCTGCAGGACATGGTGGCCGATGACCTCTCCACCCTGCCGCTGCTGCAGGGCGCGCAGGTCGCGGTCGCCGGCAAGGACGTGCAGGGCGTTGACAAGACCCTGGATGCCTCCTTCAAGTTCCGCATGGGCGTCTTGAGCAAGTAGGCCCCGGCCCAGGCGGCCTGAGATGAGCCAAAGGGGGCCTGCGGGCCCGTTGCAGGGAGAATCCGCCGCAGGCCCCTTTGGCATGCCCAGCCCCCACCGGGGCGTGGGCCGGCAGACCAAACACCTAAGAGGAACACCACCATGTCCATCACCCTGCCTGTGGAAGAACCCACATCCAGTACACCGACCAAGAAAAAGTCCAAGGGGGCCGGCGGCGGCTTCCTGCGCTATCTGATCACGCGCTTTTTGCTGATCTTCCCGACCGTGTTCATCCTGATCACCGTCGTCTTCTTCCTGATGCGCGTCACCGGCGACCCGATCACCGCGGCCCTGGGCGGGCGGCTGACCCCCACCCAGCTGGCCGAACGCATCGCCGAGGCCGGCTATGACCGGCCGATCATGGTCCAGTACTTCGAATACCTCGGCCAGATCCTGCGCGGGGACCTGGGCCGCACCATGAGCGACAACCGGGAGGTCACCGAGGTGCTCATCACCTACGGCGCGGCCACCTTGGAGCTGTCCATCAACGCGGTCATTGTCGCCCTGCTGCTGGGCATCCCGCTGGGACTGCTGGCCGCCCGCTTCCGGGACAGCTACTCCGACGCGGCGCTGCGCATCTTCGCGATCCTGGGCTACGCCACCCCGGTGTTCTTCGCCGGGCTGCTGCTCAAGCTGATCTTCGGGATCTGGCTGGGCTGGCTGCCGATCTCCGGACGTGCGGACTGGCAGACCGAGCTGGAGCTGACCAACCTGGGCTCACCGACCGGCATCTACTGGCTGGACGCGCTGCGCAGCGGCAACTTCGAGGCCTTCTGGGCCGTGGTGCGCCACGCCCTGCTGCCGGCCATCGCCCTGGGCCTGCTCACCGGCGGGGTGTTCCTGCGCCTGGTGCGCACCAACGTGATCGGCACGCTGGGCCGCGAATACGTGGAGGCCGGCCGCTCCCGCGGGGTGGGGGAGTACCGGCTGCTGACCAAGCACGCCTACCGTCCGGCCCTGATCCCGATCATCACCGTGATGGGCCTGCAGATCGCCATGCTGCTCGGCGGGGCGGTGCTGACCGAAACCACCTTCGAATGGCAGGGGCTGGGCTTCAAGCTGGCCGAGTACCTGACCGCCCGCGACTTCGTGGCCGTGCAGGGCATCGTGGTGCTGCTGGCCATCATCGTGGCCGTCACCAACTTCATCGTGGACGTGGTCGCCGCGCTGATCGACCCGAGAGTGAGGTACTAGCATGAGCACCACCACCGTCACTGAAATCAAGGCCCACGCGCCCTGGTGGCTGCGCCTGCCGGTGATCTCCCACCTGCGCATGTCCTCCGGGCTGCAGCGCGGAATGCTGATCGCCGGGCTGGTGCTCTCCCTGCTGCTGGTGTTCACCGCACTGCTGGCCCCGGTGATCGCACCGTTTGACTTCGCCCAGAACCGGGATGCCTCGGGCGCGTTCCCGCGCCAGTCGGCCCCGGATGACAAGTTCATCTGGGGGACCACGGTCTCCGGGTACGACGTCTTCTCCCGCACCCTGTACGGCGCGCAGACCGCGGTCTGGGTGATCATCGCCGCGGTGGTCATGTCGATCTTCCTCGGGGTGTTCCTGGGGCTGGTCTCCGGGTACCTGGGCGGCTGGTTCGACCGGGTGATGGTGGTGCTCAACGACGCCATCTACGCCTTCCCCTCCCTGCTGCTGGCCATCGTGATGTCCATCGTGATCTCCCAGGGCCAGTCCTCCCTGTTCGGCGGCATCATGGCCGCGGCGGTGTCCATCACCGTGGTGTTCATCCCCCAGTACTACCGGGTGGTGCGCGCCGAGGTGATCCGGCTGAAGGCCGAACCGTTCGTCGAGTCCGCGCAGGTGATCGGCGCCAGCAGCTGGCGGGTCATGGGCACCCACCTGCTGCGCAACGCCACGCGCACCCTGCCGCTGATCTTCACCCTGAACGCCTCCGAGGCGCTGCTGACCCTGGCCGGGCTCGGCTTCCTGGGCTTTGGCATCGAACCGACCGCCGCCAGCGAATGGGGTTTTGACCTGAACCGGGCGATGAGCGACGCCACCGGCGGGATCTGGTGGACCGGGCTGTTCCCGGGCCTGGCGATTGTGCTGACCGTGCTGGGGCTGACCCTGGTCGGTGAATCGATGAACGACCTGAACGACCCGCGGCTGCGGCGCATCAGCCGCAAGAAGGCCAAGCGCATGATCCAGAAGGGGGCCGCGGCATGAGCCACACCCACAGCGAACCGAACCAGGTGCTCAGCGTCCAGGACCTGTCCATCGACTTCGTCACCGACTCCGGGCCGGTGCCGGCCGTGCGCGGGGTGGACCTTTCCGTCCAGCCCGGGGAGATCCTGGCGATCGTCGGGGAATCGGGGTCCGGCAAGTCGGTCACCGCCCGCACCGCCCTGGGGATCATGGCCGAGAACGGTGCGGCGCGCGGCGCGGTCTACCTCAAGGGCCAGGACATGCTGCACGCCAGCGGCGCCCAGCTACGCCGGGCCCGCGGCCGGGACGTGTCCATGGTGTTCCAGGAACCCTCCACCGCGCTGAACCCGGTGTACACGGTGGGCTGGCAGATCATGGAGGGCATCCGGGCGCACAACAAGATCGGCCGCAGGCAGGCCAAGGCCCGCGCCGTGGAGGCGATGCGCCAGGTCGGCATCCCGGACCCCGAACGCCGGGTGGACTACTACCCGCACCAGTTCTCCGGCGGGCAGAAGCAGCGCGTGGTGATCGCCGCGGCGCTGGCGCTGCGCCCCTCACTGATCGTGGCCGACGAACCGACCACCGCCCTGGATGTGACGGTGCAGGCCGAAATCCTGCAGCTGCTGCGCCAGGTGCGCGAGGAGCTGGGCACCGCGATCGTGATCATCACCCACAACATGGGGGTGGTCGCCGACATCGCCGACCGGGTGATCGTGATGAACCAGGGCCTGGTGATCGAACAGGCCAAGGCGCTGGACCTGTTCGAGAACCCGCAGCAGGACTACACCCGTTCACTGCTGGAGGCGGTGCCGCACCTGGGCCGCTCCAGCGCCTCGAAGGACCTGGAGTCCCGCGCCCACGCCGAGAAGCCGGTGCTGGTCGAGGCCCGGGACCTGAGCGTGCACTACCCGGGGCGCCTGGGCGCACCGGGGTTCACGGCCGTCAACGGGGTGTCCCTGAAGATCCACGCCGGGGAGGTGTACGGGCTGGTCGGTGAATCCGGCTCGGGCAAGACCACCATCGGGCGCACCATCGCCGGGCTGAACCGGATGACCGGCGGGTCGCTGAGGGTGCTGGACTATGAGATGGCCGATTTCCGTGAACGCAGCTTCAAGCCGCTGCGGGAGCAGATCGGGTTCGTCTTCCAGGACCCAGCCGCCAGCTTCAACCCGCAGCTGACCATCGGGCAGTGCGTGGCCGAACCGCTGAACGTGCACCGCAGCCTGGGTCCGCGCGAAACCCGGGCCCGGGTGGGCGGGCTGCTGGAGTCGGTGCAGCTGCCGGCCGGCTACGCCGAACGCTACCCGCACGAGCTCTCCGGCGGCCAACGCCAGCGCGCCTCGCTGGCCCGGGCGCTGGCCCTGGAGCCGAAGCTGCTGATCGCCGATGAACCCACCAGCGCGCTGGATGTCTCGGTGCAGGCCAAGGTGCTGGAGCTGTTCCTGGAGCTGCAGCAGCAGCTGGGCTTCGCGGCCCTGTTCATCTCCCACGACCTGGCGGTGGTGGACATGCTCGCCAGCTGGGTGGGGGTGCTGCTGCGCGGCGAACTGGTCGAGGAGGGGCTGGGCTCAAGGGTGCTCAGCGCCCCGCAGCACCCGTACACGCAGCGGCTGATCGCCTCCCTGCCGGTGCCCGACCCGCGTGAACAGGCCAAGCGCCGGGCGCTGATCGAGCAGCTGAACCTGGCACAGTGAGCGCAACACGCGCCGCCACCAGCCCCGGGCCGGTGGCGGCGCGTCACTTAATGCGGGCCGTGGCCTAATCCCACGTAAACTGGGCGCATGAGCGAGCCGAACACGAACCCCCTGCCCACGGACTTCGACCCGCACGCCAGCTCCCTGCACGGCGAGGTCGACCAGGCGGTGCTCGATGAGCTGTATTCCATCCGCGGCAGCATCGACAACTTCGACGCACAGCTGGTCTACCTGCTGGCCGAACGCTTCAAGGCCACCCAGCGGGTGGGCCACCTCAAGGCCGTGCACCAGCTGCCGCCCAGCGACCCGAACCGGGAAAAGGCGCAGATTGAGCGGTTGCGCCACCTGGCCCGTGAGGCGCACCTGGACCCGGAGTTCGCCGAGAAGGTGCTGAACTTCATCATCTCCGAGGTGATCCGCCACCACCAGCACATCTCCAACGCGCACAACAACGAGTAAGCCCGCCCGGTGAGCACGATGAGTGAACGACAAGCCGTATCCGGCAATCAGCCCGCCGAACCGGGCCCGGCGGCAGATCCCGCCGCCGCTGCGGTGGCCGCCGCCGAGGCCGCGGTGCACGTCACCTGCCAGCCCCGCTTTGCCGGCACCGAAGCCGTGGAAGTGCACAAGGTGGTGCGCGGGGAACTGGGCGAACCGAACCTGGCGGTCTTCCCGCAGCTGCCCGACCGCGGAGTGTGGGCACGCCAGCAGGCGCGCAGCACCGCCATGATCACCGAGCTGGGCTTTGACCTGCAGCCGCACGGCTGGCGGATTGGGGTGCCGGACGGGATGGACGCCCGCCGCGCCCGCAGCCTGCTGCGCAGTGACGAGAACCTGCTGGCCGACGTGCTGGGCGCGGAGAAGAAACCGGCCGCGCGGATCAAGCTGAACGTGCTCGGGCCCTGGTCGCTGGCCGCCGGCCTGCACCTGGGCAACGGGGAACGGGCGGTGGCCGACCACGGGGCCCGGCGCGACATCATCGAGGCCTACGCCCAGG
>NZ_JAVGCZ010000108.1:0-8555 GCF_052928425.1 Glutamicibacter sp. BSL13 | reverse complement strand
GCCTGCCCCGGGTCGGGGATCACCTGTCCGCTGACCCCGTCCACGAATACCTCCTGCCCCTCTGCGAGCCGCTGGCTGTCCCGGGCGGCCACGACGGCCGGCAGCCCCAGCGACCTGGCGATGATCGCGGTGTGGGACTGCGGTCCGCCTTCGGCCGTCACCAGGGCCAGCACCCGTGAGGGGTCCAGGGTGGCGGTGTCGGCCGGGGCCAGGTCCTCGGCCAGCAGCACGAAGGGCTGCCGTTCGTCCGGGATGCCCGGCGCCGGTTCCCCGCGCAGCTCGGCGACGATGCGGGCGCGCACATCCAACACGTCCGTGGCCCGCTCGGCCATGTACCCGCCCAGCGCGCTGAGCTGGGTGGCGACCGCGTCGGCGGCCTCCCAGATCGCCGATTCGGCGCGGGTTCCGGAGGCGACCAGGGCACTGGCCGACTTGAGCAGGGTCTTGTCCGCCGCCATCAGCGCGGTCGCCTTGAGCACCGCGCGGGCGTCGCCGGTGGCCAGCGCGGCGCGCTCCTTCAGCCGTTGGGCCACCCGCCCGGTGGCCTCGGCCAGCCGCGCGGTTTCCTCCTCGACGCTGCTGCCCTCGGGCAGCGGGGCGCCCTCGGGTGGGGCCGCCAGGGGTGCGGGCATCCGGCGCACCGGACCGATCACGCGGCCCGCGCTGACCCCTACACCGTGCACTATCTGGGATTGTTGCCGGCTCATGCCGCCACCTCCGTCTTGACCGGTGCGCCCTTGCGCACATACTTCTTCAGTCCCACCACCAGCAGGCCGGAGACGATCGTGCCGAGCACTGTGGAGACCAGGAACATGGGCCAGCTGCCCTGCATCGCGAAGAAGACGAAGATCCCGCCGTGCGGGGCCTGGCTGACCACGTCGAAGGCCATGACCATCGACCCGGTGATCCCGGCACCGACCATGGACGCGGGGATCACGCGCAGCGGGTCCGCGGCGGCGAAGGGAATCGCTCCCTCGGAGATGAAGGCCGCGCCCAGCAGCCAGGCCGCCTTGCCGTTCTCCCGCTCGGCCGGACTGAACAGCTTCGGGGCGATGAGCGTGGCCAGGGCCATGGCCAGCGGCGGCACCATGCCCGCGGCCATTACCGCGGCCATGATCATCCATGGGGCCGGGTTCTCCAGCGAGCCGGTGCCCAGCCCCGCCACGGCGAAGGCGTAGGCCACCTTGTTCACCGGCCCGCCCAGGTCAAAGGCCATCATCAGGCCCAGGATCAGCCCCAGCAGCGCGGCCCCGGTGCCGCTCATTGAGGAGAGGAACAGGTTCAACGCGTCGGTCAGCCGGGCGATGGGGCCACCCAGGAACAGGAACATCAGCCCGGAGGCGATGATGGAGCCAAGCAGCGGCACGATGACCACCGGCATCAGCCCGCGGGCCCACTTGGGCACGTTCCAGGAGCTGATCCAGCGGGAGGCCAGACCGGCGATCACCCCGCCAACGATGCCACCGAGGAACCCGGCGCCCATGAACCCGGCGACGGCGCCGGCCGTGAAGCCCGGGGCGATGCCCGGCCGATCGGCGTAGGCGTAGGCAATGTACCCGGCCAGCGCGGGGACCAGAAAGCCCATGGACAGCGAACCGATCTTGAACGCCACCGCCCCCAGGTAGGCGCCCAGCCCTCCCGCGGGCAGGTTGAACAGCGTGTTCGTTCCCAGGATGTCATCGGCCACGTCGGTGATGTCGTAGCCGCCAAGCAGGAAGCCCAGGGCGATCAGCAGCCCGCCGCCGGCGACGAAGGGGATCATGTAGGACACCCCGGTCAGCAGGGCCCGCTTCAGCCCGGCACCGAATGATTCCCGCTGACCGCCGCGCGGGTCCTGATGCCCGGATCCTTCCGGCGTGCCGGCCTGAACCCGCCGCGCCGCGGGGTCGGTGGCGGCCGCGATGGCCTGGCGCAGCAACGCTTCCGGCTCGTCGATGCCGCGCTTGACCGGCACCTGGATGACCGGTTTGCCCGCGAAGCGGGAGCGGTCGCGCACATCGACGTCCACGGCGAAGATCACCGCGTCGGCGCGGTCAATGACCTGCTGGTCCAGGGCCGTGGAGCCGGAGGATCCCTGGGTTTCCACCGCGAAGTCCACCCCCATCTCCTCGGCGGCCTGCGCGAGCGAATCGGCGGCCATATAGGTGTGGGCGATGCCCGTGGGGCAGGCGGTGACCGCCACGATGCGTGCGCCGGGCTCCTGCTGGGCGCCAGCGGCTTCCGGTGCGGTGCTGGGGGTTTGCGGGGTCGGCGCGGCGGGCGCTGCCGGGGCCGGGGTCCCGGAAAGCACCCCGTCGATCAGCTCCACGACCTGTCCTGGCTCGCGGGCCTCGCGCAGCGCCGTGGTAAAGGACTTTTTCACCAGGGCCCGGGCCAGGGTGGACAGCAGCTTCAGGTGGTCCTTGTCCGCCCCTTCCGGGGCGGCGATGAAGAACACCAGGTTCGCCGGTCCGTCCTTGGCCCCGAAGTCCACTGCCGGGGCCAGGCGGGCCATCGCAAGCGTTGGCGCAGTCACGGCGGCCGAGCGGCAATGCGGGATGGCGATGCCGCCGGGAACCCCGGTGGCCGTCTTCGCTTCCCGGGCCTTGGCGTCAGCGGCCAGGGCCACGGCGTCGCTGGCCCGGCCCTGCCTGGCCACCAGCGCGGCCAGCGCGTCAATGACCTGGTCGGTGCTGGAACCCAGGGAGGTGTCCAGGCTCACCAGATGCTGGTTGATCAGTTCGGTCATGGCTGCATCCTTGACTTAGAACGGTCCGTCGACGCTGACCGCGTCGGCGGTGAGATGGGTGGGGGAGGGGATGGTGGAACCCGGCAGGGCGACGGCCGCCGAGCCGTAGGCCACCGCGTGGGCCAGGCTTCCGGCCGGGTCCGAACCGGTGGATTCTGCGATCAAGTACCCGGCCAGGGCCGAGTCCCCGGCCCCGACCGTACTGCGCGGGATCACCGGCGCGTGCCGGGCCAGCCAGCAGCCCTCGGCGGTGGCCAGCACGGCGCCCTGCGCGCCGAGGGTGGCCAGCACGGTGCCCACCCCGCGCTGCACCAGGTAGCCGGCGGCGCGGGCCGCCTCTTTGGGGGACTGCTCGAACCCCAGGGCCGAATCCTGGGCGATCAATTCGGTCAACTCCTCGGCGTTGGGCTTGATCAGATCCGGCAGGTGGTTGGCATCAAAGGCAAACAGGCTGGCCAGCGGGGCGCCGGAGGTGTCCACCGCGATGCGTGGGGCGCGGTCGGCGAGCCTGCTGCGCAGGGTGGCGCACAGCCGGGCGTAGAAATCCGGGGCGACTCCCGGCGGCAGGGACCCGGCCAGCACCACCCAGCGGGCCGAGGCACCCAGCTCGCACAGCACCTCGGTGACCTGTTCCAGGGCTGGTGCGTCCAGTGCGGGGCCCGGCTCGTTGATCTTGGTGGTGGTCCCGTCCGGATCGGTGATTGTGATGTTGGTGCGCAACGGCTGGTCGATGGGGATGGCCCGGTGCGGCAGCCCGTCGGCTTCCAGCGCCCGCACCAGCGGGTCGTGGGCCGCCCCGGGCAGTACGGCCAGCACCGGCTGGCCGGCCTGGGCAATGGCACGGGCCACGTTCACGCCCTTGCCGGCGGCCTGCACCCGGCTGGCTGCGGCGCGCTGCACCTGTCCCGGGGCCAGCGCGGAGCTTAGCTCCACCGTCTGGTCCAGGGCCGGGTTCATGGTCAGGGTGAGGATCATGCCAGCACCACGTCCACGTCGGCCGCCTCCAGGGCGGCCGCCAGTGCGCCGGCCGGCGCGCGGTCGGTGCCCAGGGTGTCGACCTGGTCCAGGGTGGCGAACTGGACCAGGGTCAGCTCGTCGTGTTTCGTCGCGTCGGCCAGCACGACCACGCGCTGGGCGCTGGCCACCATGGCGGCCTTGACGCTGGCCTCCAGCGGGTCGGGGGTGCTGAGGCCGAAATCGGCGTGCAGGGCGTTGGTGCCCACGAAGGCCAAATCCGCCCGCAGCCGCGCATAGGCCGTTACGGTTCCGGCCCCGGTGGCCGCACTGGTCAGTCCCCGGACCCGTCCGCCAATGAATTCCAGCGCCAGCTGCGGGTTCGCGCTGATGCGGGCGGCGATCGGCAGGGCGTGGGTGATCACCAAGGTGTCCTCGCCACCCTGCTGGGCGATCAGGCCGGCCAGCTCGGCGGTGGTGGTGCCGGCATCCAGCATGATCGAACCGCCCGCGGAGGGCAGCAGCTGTTGTGCGGCCCGGGCGATGGCCTGCTTCGCCTCGGCGTGCAGGGTGCTGCGGTCGCTGTGGCTTTGCTCCCGGGTGCTGGCCGCGGCCAGTCCGACCGCCCCGCCGTGCACCCGGCGCAGCAGGCCGTCGGTTTCCAGCAGCGCCAAATCCCGCCGGACGGTTTCACGGGTGATGGCAAAACGTTCGGAGAGTTCCGCGACGGAGACCTTCCCGTGTGTTTCCACCGCTTCGGTGATGAGCCGGTGTCTCTCTTCGGCGAACATTCCTGCCTCCCGTGTGCGTGAGCTGACCCACAGTGATCTGTGTTTGTATGACTTTATGCCTGTTTGTGTGGCATCGTCAAGACATTTGGGGGGCAAAAGTTGGCGTTATGTTTGCTTATCTGTGCTTTGGGGCTCTTATTCGCCCTGCGGGGCCACTGGTTCCGGGGCGCCCTCGTCCAGCGGGTGGGCGATTTCGTCCCGCCAGAAGCGGCCGCACCACCAGGCGATGACGGCAAAGACCGGGGAGGCCAGGCCCGCGAAGATGAAGATCTCCCGCGGCGCAACGAGCTGGCTCAGCGGTCCGGTGACGGCCATAGAGACCGGCATCAGGGCCAGGGAGACGAAGAAGTCCAGGCTGGAAATCCTGCCGAGCAGGTGCGCCGGCACCCGCCGCTGCAGCAGCGTGCCCCAGGTGACCTGCCCAATCCCGTCGGTCAGCCCCACGATGAACAGCAGGATCACCAGACACCACAGGGCCGGGACGAAGCCCACGGCAACCAGCGGCAGGGAGCCAAAACCCCAGCAGGCCATCATGATGCTCAGGTAGCGCCGGGGCATGCGCAGCGTGGCGGTGGCCATTGACCCCAGGGCGCAGCCCACGCCGTAGGCGGCCAGTGCGGAGGCGAAGTCCGTCGCGTCCCCGCCCAGCCGGTCGCTGACCTCGAAGGGCAGCAGTACTTCGAAGGGCCCAATAAACGTGAAGACCGCAACCACCGCGAACAGCAGGGTCCAGCGCAGCCACGGGGTGCCCACCGTGTAGCCCACGCCCTCCCGCAGCTGGTGGATGATGCCACCCCCGGCCTGCTGCCCGCTGCCACCGGCGGGCCGGTCATAGGCCGGGGCATGGGAAATGCGGCGCAGGGTCAGCAGGGCCGCCACGTGGGTTACCGAAATCCCGGCAATCGCGTGGGCGGGGGAAACCGAGGCCACCAGCACCCCGGCCGCCAACGGACCCAACGCGGTCTGCACCACCGGGCGCACCGTGCCCTCGATGCCGTTGGCCGCCAGCAGCTCGGCGGCCGGCAGCATTCGCGGCAGCAGTGCCGAATAGGCCGGATAGAAGAACGCGGCCCCGGCCCCGGAGAGGAACCCGGCCAGCACCAGGTGCCACAGCTGCAGGCTGTGGGTCAGGGCCAGCGCCGCCGTGGCGCTCATCACCAGCAGTGAGGCGGTTTCCACCAGCAGCAGGATCTTGCGGCAGGAGTACCTGTCGGCAGCGATCCCGCCCAGCAGCACCAGGCCAATCAGGCCGAGCGAGGTGGCCGTGGCGACGCTGGAGAGCTGCACCGGACCGCCGCCGAGCTGGCGCACCTGGTAGACCATGGCCACCGCCCACATGCCGTGGGCCAGGGTGGAGAGCACCAGGGCGCACGCCAACACGGTGTAGTCGCGGCGCGCGAAGGGCCGCAGCAGGCGGATCGCGGCGAATGGCTTGGCGCCCATGGCGCACTCCTCGGGTCGGTGATTTGTCTATCGTCACCGACCCGATTGATATTTGTCAATCACTGTTTGCCGGGTCCGCCGCCCGGCCGGGCCGGCAGCCTGCGGCCGTGGCGGGGGCAGCGGTCAAGCGCTAGGCCAGCAGCTGGCGTTTGGAGGAGATCACCCCGGTGTTGAACCCGGCCAGGCGCAGCCCGCCGTGGAATCGGGCGTGTTCGATTTTCACGCAGCGGTCCATGACCACATTCAGCCCCGCGGCCTCGGCGCGCTCGGCCACCTCCTCGTGCCAGGAACCCAGCTGCAGCCACAGGGTCTTGGCCCCCACGGCCAGGGCCTCGTCCAGCACCCCGGGCAGGTCATCATGCTTGCGGAAGACCTCAACCAGGTCGGGGGTCTCGGGCAGGTCCGCCAGCGACTTGTAGACCGGTTGGCCCAGGATCTCGTCCACCACCGGGTTGATGAAGTACACCCGGTAGTTTGAGGAGGACAGCAGGTAGGTGGCCACGAAGTAGCTGGCCCGCGAGGGCTTGTTCGAGGCCCCCACGATCGCGATCGAGGTGGTCTCGCGCAGGATCTGGAGGCGCTGCGCGGCGCTGGGGCCCTGCCAGGTGCGTAGTGCGGTGCTCATTAGTTCGCTCCCTTCCCGGCCGGCACGGCGCAGGCCGCCGCGTCATAGGACGGCATCTCGAATTGGTGCTCCGGCTCCGGCTGCTGGGCGGCGCTCAGTGCCTGGTCCAGGTCCCAGATGATGTCCTCGACATCCTCCAGGCCCACCGACAGGCGGATCAGGTCCTGCGGCACCCCTGCCGCCTGCAGCTGCTCCTCGCTCAGCTGCTGGTGGGTGGTGGACCCCGGGTGCAGCACCAGGGTGCGTGCATCACCGATGTTCGCCAGGTGGCTGGCCAGCTGCAGGGCCTGGATGAACTTGGCCCCGGCCTGCCGGCCGCCCTTGATTCCGAAGCTGAAGACCGAACCCACACCCAGCGGCAGCAGCTTGCGCGCCTGCTCGTGCTGGGGATGGGAGGCCAGGCCCGCATAGTTCACGTAGCTGACCCGGTCATCGGCCTCCAGCCACTGGGCCACCTGCTGGGCGTTGGCCAGGTGTGCGTCCATCCGCTGGGCCAGGGTCTCCACGCCCTGCAGCAGCTGGAACGCGGACTGGGCCGGCAGGGAGGGGCCGAAATCGCGCAGCTGCTCACTGCGCAGCTTGGTCAAAAACCCGTACTCCCCGAAGTTGCCCCACCAGGAGACGTTCCCATAGCTGGGTACCGGCTCGGTCATGGTGGGGAACTTCCCGTTGCCCCAGTTGAAGGTGCCCGATTCGATGACCACCCCGCCCAGGGTGGTGCCGTGACCGCCGATGAACTTGGTCGCCGAATGGATCACGATGTCCGCGCCGTGCTCGATCGGACGCAACAGGTAGGGCGGGGTCAGCGTCGAATCGACCACCAGCGGAATGTCGTGGCGGTGCGCCACCGCGGCCAGCCCGGCCAGGTCGGCAATGTCCCCGGAGGGGTTGGCAACCACCTCGGTGTACACCGCCTTGGTGTTCGACCCGATCGCGGCCTCGAAATCGGCCGGGTCGTTGGAGTCGATGAAGGTGGTCTGAATGCCAAAGCGGCGCAGTGAGACATCCAGCTGGGTGATGGTCCCGCCGTAGAGCTTCGCAGAGGCGACAATGTGGTCCCCGGCCTGGGCCAGCGCGGCAAAGGTGATGAACTCCGCCGCCATGCCCGAACCGGTGGCCACCGCGCCGATCCCGCCCTCCAGGGAGGCCATGCGCTCCTCGAAGGCGGCCACTGTCGGGTTGCCGATGCGGGAGTAGATGTTCCCGTACTTCTGCAGCGCAAATAGGTTCGCTGCGTCATCGGTGTCCTTGAATACGAAGGACGTGCTTTGGTAGATCGGCACCGCGCGGGCGCCGTGTTCGGCATCGGGGGTTCCGCCGGCGTGCAGGGCACGGGTGCGGAATCCAAACTTGTGGTCGGCCATGGTGGCGTGACTCCTTATCGGCTCGTCTTCCGGCCCACCGCGGCATTGGCCGGGAGGGCCATCAAGGCAATATCCCGGAATCAATGTCTGTCTTCACTGCACTGGCCCTATGGCCGAAGACAGCTCCATCGTTTCTGGCGGTAGCACCGTATCCACCGGCTGTGGCAGGTTGCTGCGGCGTCATCGAACCAGATCTCTCGGCCGCTCGGGATGGTTACCCCCAGTGTCTCAACATGTGTGAATGTGACCCAAGTTGTGCGTCGAAAGATTGCGCGGCGCGTCACAGGCCCCATCCGGCCATCCGCACCCTGGGGGATTCAGCGCCACCGGCTGTACTGGCTAGACTCAAGAAGTATGAATGGTGCACTGGCTTTGGTTCGACACGGACAAACCGACTGGAACCTGGCAGGCAGGCTGCAGGGGCAGACGGACATCCCGCTCAACGCGACCGGGCGGGAACAGGCGCGCGCGGTCGGCGCCCGGCTGGCCGATGAGGGCTGGGATGTGGTCCTGGCCTCCCCGCTGGGCCGCGCCCAGGAAAGCGCGCAGATCATTGCCAAGACCCTTGGGGCCCGCACCGGCCCGCCGGTACCGGAACTGGTGGAGCGCGGATTCGGGCCACTGGAGGGGCAGTGCCGCTCGGAGCTGGA
>NZ_JAVGCZ010000107.1:0-8630 GCF_052928425.1 Glutamicibacter sp. BSL13 | reverse complement strand
GCCAGCGAGGCCTGGGTCAAATCGTTGACCAGGGTGTCGGCCAGCGCCTGCGCGTCGGGTTCCATCAGGGCCTTGATGACCTGCGGGTCCACTTCGGTGGGCACCGGGATCGACTGCCCGGCGCGCAGCCGGTCCAGCATGGCGTAGACCCGTGGGGTGGACAGCCCGTAGCTGGCCGGGATCAGCACCCAGTCGGTGCGCGCCCGGGTCAGCAGCGGGGCCAGCTGGTCCCCCACGCCCAGTCCGATGGCGGCCCCGCCCATCAGCGCAAAGGGCACATCGGCGCCCAGCCGGGCGCCGAGCCGGCCCAGTTCCTCACGGTCCAGCCCGGTGCCCCACAGTTCGTTGCAGCCCACCAGGGTGGCGGCGGCGTCGGCGGAGCCGCCGCCCATGCCCCCGGCGATCGGCACCCGTTTGAGGATCTCCAGATCGGCCCCCAGGTTCACCCCGGCGTGTTCGCGCAGCAGCTGTGCGGCCTGGTGGACCAGGTTGCCCGGGCCCAGCGGGAAGGTTTCGGGTTCGTCGACCACCGTGGAGGCCTCATCCAGGCGCAGGTGTAGTTCGCCGTCTTGGCGCAGGGTTGCGCGGATCTCCTCGAACAGGGAGACCGCCACGTAGAGGCTGGCCACGTCGTGGTACCCGTCCTCACGCGGCGGGCCGACGCGGAAGTAGCAGTTGATCTTGCCCGGGGCGTGGGCGATCACGAAGTTCTTGGGTTCGTTCATGGGGTTTCATCCGCTGCGTCGGTGACTTCTGCGGCGGCGCGGGCGATGGCGATGAACCCGTCGATGTCCAGCTTCTCGCCGCGTTCGCGCGGGTCAATCCCGGCACGGTTGAGGATCGCTTCGGCCCGGGCCCCGGAGCCGGCCCACCCGGACAGGGCGGCGCGCAGCGTCTTGCGGCGCTGGGCGAAGGCGGCGTCGATGACGGCGAAGACCTCGGTGCGCGGCGGGGCGTCGCCGCGCTTCGCGTCCCGGGTGAAGGAGACCAGCCCGGAGTGGATTTTGGGGGCCGGCCAGAACACGTTCATGCCGATGACCCCGGCCTTGCGCATGGTGCCGTACCAGGCGCCCTTGACGGAGGGCACCCCGTAGATCTTGCTGCCCGGGACGGCGCTCATCCGGTCGGCCACCTCATCCTGGACCATGACCAGGCCGTGGCGGATGGAGGGGAAGTGCTCCAGCAGGTGCAGCACGACCGGCACGGCCACGTTGTAGGGCAGGTTGGCCACCAGCGCGGTGGGCTCATTGGGCAGTTCGGTGACCTTCAGTGCGTCGCTGAGGATTACGGTGAGATCCGCTTCGCGGCCAGGACGGAACTCGGCGACGGTTTCGGGCAGCCGTCGGGCCAGCGGCGGGTCAATTTCCACTGCCACCACCTTCGCGGCGGCGTCCAGGATGCCAAGGGTCAGCGAGCCGAGGCCGGGTCCGACCTCCAGCACCGTCTGGCCGGGGTCAAGGTCCGCGGCGGCGACGATGCGCCGGATTGTGTTCCCGTCGATCACGAAGTTCTGGCCCAGGGTTTTGGTGGGACGGATGCCCAGTTCATCGGCCAGGCGTCGGATCTCGGTGGCTCCCAGGAGCGGCAGGGGTTCTTCAGGCATCACGCCTCCAATACTAGTTCAGCGCCCGGGCCGCATTCAGCCCCGCCGCGGCACCCCATAGAACAGCGACGCGACCGCCCGGTGGGGTGGTCGCGTCGCTGTGGGGGAAATTCGTGGCTCTAGAGCAGGCCGAGCTTGCGGGCGCAGGCCGGCCAGTGGCCCCAACCGCCGCTGGCGCGCAGCTTCTCCGCTGCGGCCACCTGCTCCTGCGGGGTGGCCTGGTGCGGCAGCGGTGCGTACTTGGTGCCGCCCACGGCACGCCAGGAGGAGGCGGAGAACTGCAGGCCGCCGTAGTAGCCGTTGCCGGTGTTGATCGACCAGTTGCCGCCGGATTCGCACTTGGCCAGGGCCGACCAGGCGCCGGAGACGCTCTTGGGGGTGGCGGTCTTCTTCTTGGACTCGCTCTTGGATTCGGCCGGCTTCTTGGTGCCGACCTTGATGACCTTGGCGACCGGTTCCTTGGTGACCTTGGACTTCAGGACTTCTTCCTCGCCCTTCGTGCCGTTGCGGGTTTCCTGGCGCAGGGTCAGCTCGCGCTCGCCCTTTTCGCCCTTGGTCTTGACCTTGGTCTTGCCCTTCTGAAGCTTGGAGTCCTTGACTTCCTCGGTGTCGAAGGCGATGTCGCGGGTTTCTTCCCAGGTCCTGACTTCGACCTGGATCACGTCGACGTCCATCTTGTCGCTGATCTCGGTGCCCGGCTTGGCGTCCTTGGTGGTCTCGCCGTCGGCCTTCAGGTTGATCTCGTCGTTCTCATCCAGCTTCACGCCCTCGGCGTCCAGCAGTTCGGCGACGCTCTGCGCGGTGGTTTCCACCTGCTGCCGCTTGTCCTTGCCGACCTTCAGGTTCACGACCTTCGGGGTGATGATTTCGATGCTTTCGCTCAGTGACATCAGGGCGATGTCATCGGAGAGGGACACTTCGGCGCCCTTTTCCAGTTCCAGCTGCTTGACCACGTCGGCCACGGTCATCCCGGTGGTGTGCACGACCCGGTCGGTGCCGTCCACCGAGACCTGCACCGACTTGTTGCGCTTGACCTTAACGGTCTGCTCGTCATCCAGCGAGGAATCCAGCGCCGGGAAGACCTCGTCGCGTTCCCCCAGGGCGATGTCCTGCTGGGCGAGCAGATCCTCGACGGTGGCGGCGCGGGTGTTCAGCACCTGCTGGTCCCCGTCGATGGCCAGGGTTACGGACTTCTGCCCGGCAATGTAGAAGACGGCGCCGGCGATGATGACGGCGACCGCTACGGCCTGGGCCAGGAACTTGACCGAGCGTTTCTTGAGCAAGTGCATCACAGTGAATGGTTCCCCATCGGTTGTGGGCGCCGGTTCCCGGTGCGTGAGGCCCGGGCGG
The DNA here is from genome assembly GCF_052928425.1 of Glutamicibacter sp. BSL13. NCBI lineage: Bacteria > Bacillati > Actinomycetota > Actinomycetes > Micrococcales > Micrococcaceae > Glutamicibacter > Glutamicibacter sp. BSL13. The sequence continues at coordinate 5,677 of NZ_JAVGCZ010000107.1, read as the reverse complement.
GCCCAGTGACCCGTGGGTCACCAATACGTACATACAATTTCCATGCGTCGTGCCGCTGCCACCCCGTACGGGGCTTTGCGGCGCTGTCGCGGCGTCGCTGTGGGGGCGGTTCCAGCCACTCCCGGCGCGAGACACTTGTAGTACCGTAACCGAATTGTAATAATCAGGCAAGCGTGAATGGCGCACGACACACTTGGCCGGGCTTAGAATGCGCCGTACACCTCCAGGGTGTTCGCCATGACCTGCGAGCACAGCTGCTCCAGGTCCGCACCCCGGTGTCCGGCCATGAAGCGCAGCGTGTAGGGGATCATGTAGCTGGCGTTGGGCCGGCCCCGGTAGGGGTGCGGGGTCAGGAACGGGGCGTCGGTTTCCACCAGGATCAGCCGGGGGTCGGCCAGGGCCAGGGCGTCCTGGATGCCGGTGGAGTTCTTGAAGCTCACGGTTCCGGCGAAGGACATGTACCAGCCGTTTTCGTTGCAGATGCGCGCCAGCTGCGCATCCCCGGAGAAGCAGTGGAAGACCACCTTGGGCGGCAGCGGCTCATCACGCAGCACGCGCACCACGTCCTGGTGGGCGTCGCGGTCGTGGATCTGCAGGGCCTTGCCGTGGCGGCGGGCGATCTCGATGTGGCGGCGGAATGATTCCTCCTGCACCGGCCGGCCCTCGGGCCCGGTACGGAAGTAATCCAGGCCGGTTTCCCCCACGGCCCGCACCCGCTCCTGTCCGGCCAGCTCGTCGATCCGCTCGATCGCCGCGTCCAGCTGTCCGCGTTCGGCCAGCCGGGCCGCATCATTGGGGTGGATGGCCACGGCGGCCAGCACGGCTGGGTTTTGCTGGGCGGCGCGAACCGCGAATTCCGAGGAGGGCACATCGCAGCCGACCTGGATCAGCCCGGCGACTCCCACCTGGGCGGCGGCCTGCACCGCCTGCTCCACGCTCACGTTCAGCTTCCCGTCCCGGAAGTCCAGATGGGTGTGGTTGTCGATGACCGGCAGCGGCAGGGGTTCGGGGGCCTCGGGGTAGATCAGGTTCCGCTTGCTTCCGTCCTTCTCCTGCGTGGTCGAACGGCTGCGTTCGGCGTCATCCGCCGCGCCCTCCTGCTCGCGGGGGCGGTAGGCCTCCGGAATTGCCTGATAGTTGATCTGCTTGCCTCGCCCCACCGTGTTCCCTTCACTTCTCCTTGCGGTGCCCGGCACTGGTGCCCGCCGCCTACGATTCTGCCATCCTGCCCGCCGCGGCGCAGTGTCCCGGGCAACGCCGCAGCACTGGCTGGCTGGATGTGCCCGGACCGCCGGAACCTTTTCGTGATGTACCTCACCTTCCGTTGGTAGGGTTAAGCCAACCGGGCAGGACCTGTCCCGGAGCCGGCGACCGACGCACTTTCCACCGGGAGGGGCCAGATGAGCGTTCACCAGACGCTGCCAAGTGTTGATGCCGATTTCGGTGAGCAATGCCAGCGAATCATCCAGGGCATGTCCGCGGTGATCGACGGCAAGCCGCAGGCCATCAAGACGGCGTTGGTGGTGCTGCTGGCCGGCGGTCACCTGCTGGTGGAGGACGTGCCGGGAGTGGGCAAGACACTGCTGGCCAAGGCGCTGGCCCGCAGCGTGGACGGCACCGTGAACCGCATCCAATTCACCCCGGACTTGCTGCCCAGCGACGTGACCGGGGTATCGGTGTTCTCCCCGCAGACCCAGGACTTCACCTTCCATCCCGGCCCGGTGTTCGCCAACATCGTGATCGCCGACGAAATCAACCGCGCCAACGCCAAGACGCAGGCGGCGCTGCTGGAGTGCATGGAGGAGCTGCAGGTCACGGTGGACTCGGTCACCCACCCGCTGCAGCGGCCCTTCATGGTCATCGCCACGCAGAACCCGATCGACGCGGAGGGCACCTTTGCGCTGCCCGAGGCGCAGCGCGACCGGTTCATGGCCCGCATCTCCATGGGCTACCCGGACCGGGCGGCGGAAATCTCCATGCTCTGCACCCACCACGGCCACGACCCGTTGGCCGAGATCGGTGCGCTGCTGGGCCTGGAGCGGCTGCGCCAAATGATGTTGCAGGTCCAGCGGGTGACCGTGACCGAACGCCTGGCCGGCTACGTGGTGGATTTGGGCCGGGCCACCCGGGAGCACCAGCACGTGCTGGTCGGTGCATCGCCGCGCGCCCTGCTGCAGTGGGTGCGGGCCGCGAAGTCCCACGCGGCGGTCTGCGGGCGGGACCATGTGCTGCCCGAGGATGTGCGGGAGGTCGCCCCGATGCTGCTGGGCCACCGGCTGCTGCTGACCCGGCGGGCCCTGGCCGAGGGCGTGCACCCCGAAACGGTGGTCGGCGAGGTCCTGCAGCACACCGCGGTGGGTGGGGCGGGCTGAGATGGGCCCGGTTCCCCGCTTTGACCCGAACGACTCGCTGTCCTGGGTGCGCGAGCCCGAACGGTTCGGCGTGCTGCGCAGCTGGCACCTGGACTTGGTCTCCCGGCGCGGCTGGGTGGTGGCCGGCAGCGGGCTGGCGGCGCTGTGGCTGGCCCATCTGCTGGGGCGCCGTGAGCTGATGGCCGTGGGGCTGACCCTGCTGGCCCTGGTGGGGTGTGCCTGGCTGGTGGTGCGCCTGGGCCGGCTGGCCGGTCAGATCACCCGGGTGCTGCCCGAACGCCCGGTCAGCGTGGGCGAGGTGGTGCCGGTGAGCCTGCGCTGTGAGCAGCCGGCGGTGATCCGCGAGGTCTTGCCCGAGGGCTACCCGCCCGCCCCCAGTTTCCAGGCTCCGGGCCGTTTCGACTACGAACTGGTCTTCCGCCGCCGCGGTCTGCACCTGCTCGGCCCGGCCCAGCAACGCCTGGCCGACCCGTGCGGGCTGGTGGACGGGCTGGTGGACACCGGTGAGGCAAGCGGCGTCGCGGTGCGCGCCCACTGCCTGAGTCTGGAGCACTCCACCGCGCTCGGCGAGCGCATGCTCACCGGTGAGGCCCGGCACACCCAGAGCTCCTCGGTGGACTACTACGATGTGGGGATCCGTGATCACCAGCAGGGCGATTCGCTGCGCCAGGTTCACTGGAAGGCGACCGCCCGCCACGGCCGGCTGATGGTGCGCCAGGAAAACTATGTGGCCACCGCGCACAGCCTGATCGTGCTGGACCGGCGGCGCAGTGCCTGGCATGGCCCCGGGGATTTGAACCATGAGATCCCGCAGGGCACCGGCGCCCCGCTAGCCAGCACGCTGCGCTTTGAAAAGGCCCTGTCCCTGTCCTGCAGCATCGGCGAGCTCTATGCCCGGCACGGCTACCAGCTGATGGTGCGAGATCTGGCCGGGCAGGAGCTGGACAACCCGCGCCCGGCCCCGTCCGGGCGGGCCGGTGAGATCCCGTTCCCGCAGGCGGCGGTGTCCGGCGCCTCTGCGCTGGACCGCTTCGAGGCCTTCCACGCCGCAACCACCAGCCTGGGCCTGAGCGAGGACGGGCAGGAGGCTGACGCGCGCGGGCTGGCCGAATCGCTGGGCAAGCTGCTGTTGGGATTCGCCGATGAACCGGTGTTTCTGGTGCTCGGGGAGCTGGGCGTCGCCCAGGCCCGCTGGCTGGCCGGGCTGTCCCGCACGGTGCGCAACGTGGACGTGTTCCTGATCTGCGCGCACCCCGAACGGCACCGGGAGGCGGCCGCCCAGTTCGCGCTCACCCCGTGGCGGGTGCACCTGCATGGGGCGCAGGATCCGCTGGCCCGGCTGTGGGAGTCGCCATGAGCACCGCGCTGCGTGAGCCGCCGGCCCCCGCGGCAGCGGCACCGGCCGAACCGGCCGCAATGCCCCGGCCCGGGCACCCGCTGGCGCACCTGGTCACCGCGTTGGGCCTGTGGGCGGCCCTGCTGGCCGGGATGGCCAGCCTGCACGGGGTGGTGGAGGGCCACGGCTGGCTGTGGAACCTGTGGTTCCCGCTGTTGCTGGTACACGGCACCGGGGCGGCGGTGCGTGCCAGCCGGTTGCCGGTCTGGCTGGCGCCGCTCGCCTGCCTGCTGGTCGCGGCCGGCTGCGCCTGGTTCTCCCCGGCGCTGGCCGATCCGGGCCTGGGCGGCGGGCGGGGGCAGCGCTTCGGGCAGCTGGTGCACAACGCGAACCTGGAGTTTGCCACCCAGGTGCCCCAGGTGGCGTACACCGCGGCGGTGGATTTCACGTTCCTGCTGCTGGGCCTGGTCCTGGCGGTACTGGTCGAAACCCTGACCAGCTCCCGGCGCCTGGCCCTGCTGGTGGTGTTGCCGCTGGCCTTCGCCCCGGTGCTGGCCTCCCTGTTCAAGCTCAGCGGGGCCGGGACCGGCTACCTGCTGATCCAGTTCCTGGCCATGATCGGCTACGCCACGTTCCTGCCCTACCGGTATCGCCGCCGACCTTCGGCACTGCCCGGGCGGCGGCAACTGGGTTTTTCCGGCCTGCTGGGCCTGGTGGCCGCGGTGGTGCTGTTGGCCAGCAGCACCTGGATGCCCGGTTTTCGCCAGGGCATGTTCCCCGAAGGCACCCGCCCCTCCGGGGAACTGTTTGCCAGCAACATCGACCCGCTGCTGAACCTGGGCCGGGACCTGCGCAGCAACGGAAACAGCACCCTGCTCAGCTACTACACCTCGGCGCCGGCCGCCCCCTACCTGCGCACCGACGTGATCCAGGACCTGTCCGCCGCACGATGGGAACCGCAACGCGACCCGCAGGCCCTGGCGTACAGCGGGAACACGGTGCTGCGCGATCAGTACATGTCCTTCGGGGCGAAGCAGGAGGTCACCCAGCTCTCCTGGGACCCGGTGCCGCGCAACCTGCAGCTGCCGCTGCCGCAGAATTCCTATCTCATCCAGGGCCTGCAGGGGACCTGGCGCTGGCAGCCGCAGACCGCCATCGCCTCCTTCACCCGCGAGTCCCGGCAGCAGACCGGCAGCGTGCTGGTCACCCACAGCGTGCCGGAGCTGAACCCCGAGCTGGCGCGGAACTTCGCGTTCTTCGAAAGCCGCACCCCGCCGCTGGATGAGCAGCTCACCCGGCTGCCGGAGGACGGGGGCGGGGCGGTGCACGAGCTGCTGGCGCAGAACCTGCGCCGCGCCTTCGAGGCCAACGGCACCCCGGGCAGCGACTTTGACAAGGCCGTGGCCATCCAGAACTATCTGCGCTCCACCCGGTTCAGCTACTCGGAGCAGACCCCGCTACGTGAAGGGTATGACGGGGCAAACATGAAGGTGGTCGCCGCGTTCCTCGAGCGCCGCCAGGGCTACTGCGTGCACTTCGCCTCCACCATGGCGCTGCTGGCCCGGCAGGCCGGCATCCCCAGCCGGATTGCGGTGGGCTTCGCCCCCGGAGAGGCCACCGGGCAGAGCATCACCCTGGACACCTCCTCCCTGGCCGGGATGAACCAGGACACGGACCTTACCGAACGCACCCTCAACGGGTACCGGGTCAGTGGCCAGGACGCCCATGCCTGGCCCGAACTGTACCTTCCGGGCTTGGGGTGGACCCCTTTTGAGCCGACCCCCGGGCGCGGGGTGACCCCCGACTACGCCCCGGTCCCCCGTTCCGAACCGGCCCCGGATCCCACCCTCAACGACAACCGGTCGCTGGAGGAGACACCGCCCAGCAGCACCCCGGCGCCCACGGGGCGGGCAACCGAAACAACGCCGGGCCCGGGCGAGCAGCGCGGCTGGCCGGCCGCCACCGCGTG
>NZ_JAVGCZ010000106.1:0-8689 GCF_052928425.1 Glutamicibacter sp. BSL13 | reverse complement strand
GGGTGCGCGGGCTGCGGGCCAGCGCCGTCGCGGTGGTGCCGTGGCTGGCCGTGCTGGGTGTGGCGGTCGCCGGGCTCGGCCGGGTGCCGGGCGGAGAACTGATCCTGCTGCTGGTGCTCACCGTCCCCTCCTTTGAGGCGGTGCGCGGCGTGGAGGGGTTCGTCGGCTCGCTGCAGGAATCGCTGCACAGCATCCGCACCCTGTACGCCAACCACCTGGCCGAACCGCCGGTGGCCGAACCGGGCGCCGCCCGCGCCCTGGGCCCCGCGGGTGACGGACTGCAGGTGCAGGACCTGAGCGTCCAGCGCCAGGGCCGCACCGTGCTGCGCGCACTGGACCTGGAACTGGGCCGCGGGGAACGGGTGGCGTTGGTGGGCGAATCCGGGTCGGGCAAATCCACGCTGGCCGCCGCGCTGCTGCGCGCCGTCGATTCGTACGGCACCGTGCTCCTGGACGGGGTGCCGATCGACGAGCTGACGCTGAGCGACCTGCGCACCGCGCTGGTGCTGGTGGCGCAGGACGACTCGCTGGTGCGCGGGACCCTGCGCGAAAACCTCACCCTGGGACGCACCGGGATGACCGATGCGACGCTGGCCGGCGTGCTGCAGGAGCTGGGGCTCGGCCAGTGGTTCGCCGCCCAGCGTGAGGGGCTTGACACCCGGCTGGGGGAGCGCGGATCGCGGATCTCCGGCGGGCAGCGCCAGCGTCTGGTGCTGGCCCGGGCGCTGCTGCGCGAACCGCAGTTCCTGATCCTCGACGAGGCCACCAGCGCACTGGACACGCACACCGAAACCCTGGTGATGCAGGCCCTGGCACGCCGCGTGGATGCGGGCATGGGGCTGCTGATGATCAGCCACAAGCTCGGTGTGCTGCAGGATTTCGCCGAAGTGATCGTGCTCGCCGACGGGGAAGTCATCGAGCGGGGCAGCGCCGCCGCCCTGCTGGACCGCCCCGACTCGCTCTTCGCCAGGATGCGTCGGCGCGAACTGGCCAGCATCGAGGACGGGGTGTAGCAGACCCGAACCGGTGGCCAATTGAACCCCGTCCCTACCCTTGCTCTGGCGTACCCCGGGCCCGCTGAGAGTTCGTAGAATTGCTCCTATGAGGAATATCGACTTCAGCGGGTGGACCGTTGACGATCTGCTGAAGATGGAAGCAGCACTGCGAGCCGAGTTCAAACGGCGCGGGATCACCCAGACGGACAGCGATCTGGGCGGAGAACTTGGTGAGTACCTTGCACTTCGTGTCTATGGAGGCCACCTCACGGCGCCGGGCAACAAGTCCTTCGACCTTGTCGATGGGCAGAAGCGACGGATTCAGATCAAGACACGTACCCTTCCACGCGATACGCAACGCATCTTTGCCTTTGCTGATCTGGACTTCGACCTCGCGGTATGCCTGCGCTTTGATCGAAAAACGAATGCCTTGCAGTGGGCTCGAGAATTCGATGTTGCCGAGGTGGAAAGCCTGGTGACCAGGCATGCCACCGGGTTCCGTCTAGGAACGTTGCAGGCATTTGAGAACGGCAGAGACGTCACCGCGAAATTCCAGCAAGCGCTTGAAGCTGCTTCCGTCGTCGAGGCAGACATCCCAGGATGATGCCTTACCTGCGCGGAAAGCTTCGCTACGCTCACTTTCGTCGCTGATCTGCCGCTGCAGACCCCGAAGCTGGGAACTGCCAGATCACTGGGAAGAGCCACTTTCGGGCACCAACCCAGTGGGGCTAGGCTCGGGCCATGGCACGGTTTTTCATTCTGATCTTCCTGATAGTGATCACCACGGCCGCCGCAGTGGCCGCAATCTTCGCCTCCGCGCTGGGCAGCGCCGCCTGGCTGGTGCTGGCCGCCTTCTGTGCGGTGCTGCTGGGGGTGGGGATCCACGACCTGCTGCAGACCCGCCACGCGATCCTGCGCAACTACCCAATCCTGGGCCACTTTCGGTTCTTCTTCGAGTTCATTCGCCCGGAACTGCAGCAGTACTTCATTGAGCGGAATACCGACGGCAAGCCCTTTGACCGGGACACCCGTTCGCTGATTTACGCCCGGGCCAAGGGCGCGGACAGCCACAAGGCCTTCGGCACCGAACGGGAGGTGAACGCGGTCGGCTACGAATACCTGCTGCACTCCACCGCGCCGGCCGCCGCTGTCTCGGACCAGCACAAGGTGCGTGTGGGTTCCTCCCAGTGCAGCGCCCCGTATGACATCTCGCTGCTGAACATCTCCTCGATGAGCTTTGGTGCCCTGTCCAAGAACGCGGTGCTGGCCATGAACAAGGGCGCCGCGATGGGTGACTTCGTACATGAAACCGGTGAGGGCGGGCTGACCAAGTACCACCTGGAATACGGGGCGGACCTGTTCTGGGAACTGGGTTCGGGCTACTTCGGCTGCCGCACCAGTGAGGGCCGCTTCAACCCGGAGGTCTTCGCCCGCAAGGCCGCCCATGAAAAGGTCAAGGGCATCACCATTAAGCTTTCCCAGGGCGCCAAGCCCGGGCTGGGCGGCGTGCTTCCCGGCGCGAAGGTGTCCGCGGAAATCGCCGAGGCCCGCGGCGTGCCCGAGGGGGAGGACTGCATCTCCCCGGCCAGCCACCCCGAATTCTCCACCCCGCGCGAGATGCTGGCCTTCGTCACCCGGCTGCGTGAACTCTCCGGCGGCAAGCCGGTGGGCATCAAGCTGTGCGTCGGTTCGCGCACCGACGTGCTGGCCATCTGCAAGGCGATGCTGGAGACCGGCACCCTGGTCGATTTCATCACCGTGGACGGGGCCGAGGGCGGCACCGGGGCGGCGCCGCTGGAGTACGAGGACACCGTGGGCACCCCGCTGACGGAGGGGCTGATGCTGGTGCACAACGCGTTGATGGGCACCGGGCTGCGCTCGGAGGTGCGGGTGGCGGCCGCGGGGAAGATCGCCAACGGCAATGACATCGTCAAGCGGCTGATCCAGGGCGCGGATTTCTGCTTCGCGGCCCGGTCAATGATGATGGCCACCGGCTGCATCCAGGCCCAGAAGTGCCACACCAACACCTGCCCGGTGGGGGTGGCGACGCAGGACAAGCGCCGGATGCGCGCCCTGGTGGTGGACGACAAGGGCAACCGGGTGTACAACTACCACCGGCTGACGGTGACCGAGGCCAACCAGATCATGGCCTCCATGGGGCTGACCAGCCCGGACCAGCTGAACACCCGGATGCTGCGGCGCCGGGTGAACCTGCAGAGCACCCGCTCCTACGCCTCGCTGTTCCACTGGCTGCGCCCCGGCGAGCTGCTGGAGGACACGCCCACCACCTGGCGGGAGGACTGGGAGGAGGCGGATTCGGACCACTTTGGCGAGCACGCGCCGCTTCGGTTCGGCACCCCGCACGCGGTGGTCCTGATGCCGCCGGCCGGCCAGCCGGGGCACCCTAACACCGTGCCCGCCCCGCGTATCGAGCCGAAGGACCGGCAGGTGGTCAAGCCGGTGCACCAGGATGTCACCCGGCCGGAAGGCAAGCCGGGCAAGATGCAGCACCAGGGCAGCTAGGGTCCCTGGACCACTTCGGCCAGCCTGGCGGTGTCCACCGCAGCCAGCGTGTCCGGCTCCCAAGCCGGGTTGCGGTCCTTGTCGATCACCTGGGCGCGGATGCCCTCGGCCAGGTCCGGCAGGTACATCAGGTAGTCGGCCAGGCGCAGCTCCCGGTCCAGGGCCCCGCGCAGCAGCGCCTCCTCACGGGCACGGCGCACCGCCAGGAATGCGCTGGTGACACTGGTGGGGGAGTTTGCCCGGATCGCGGCGGCCGCCTCGGCGGCCTTCGGGTGCACCATCTCATCCAGCCGCTGCAGCACCTGCTCGGCGGTGCCGGCGGAGAAGGCGTGGTCGATCCAGCCCTGTTCGGCCTGCAGCGCGCTGGCCGGCACCGAACCGTGCAGCAGCTCCAGCGCGGAGATCAGCTGCGCCGGTTCCAGACCCACCAGGTCATCGAGCTCATCGAGCAGCCCGGCAGCGGTCTGCGGGTCGATGACCACGTCGGCGAACCCCAGGAACGGGGCGTCGGCCCCGGTGAAGCTGGAGGCGGTCATCGCGAAGTACTCGCCGAAGTGTCCCGGAGCCATGGCCAGCAGGTGGCTGCCGCCCACATCCGGGGTGTAGCCGATGCGGGCCTCGGGCATGCCCATGCGCGCATCACTGGTCACCACCCGCACCGGGGCGTGGCTGGCCAGCCCAATCCCGCCGCCCATGGTGATGCCGTGGGCGATGCTCAGCACCGGCTTGGGATAGACAGAGAGGAAATGGTCGATCCTGAACTCCAGCTCCAGCAGCTGCAGGAAGGCGCGGTGGTCCCCGCTGGTCACGGCCTGGTGGAAGGCGGCAATGTCCCCGCCGGCGCAGAACCCGCGCTCGCCGCGGCCGGTGAGCACCACCAGCTGGATCTGCGGGTCATCGGCCCAGCGGCGCAGCACCACATCCAGCTCGCTGAGCATCTCAAGGTTCAGTGCATTGAGCTTTTCCGGCCGGTTCAGCTCCAGGTGTCCTATCGGTCCGAGGGTTCGTGAAACCACCAGTTCGCTCACGGTGCTCCTTGTCATCGTTGCTGTGTTTGGTCCGGGGCCAGTGCCGCCGGGGCGGGCCCACCACCGAGTATGCCAAGGATTGCCGGTTTGCGCCGGATCCGCGGCCGGTCCCCGGCAGCCGTCCGGCGTGCCGGGGCGGATCAGCGCACGGTCGGGTGGCGGTCCAGCACCTGCGCCAGCCGGTCAAGCACCAGGCTGGCCTTGGGCTTGGCGGCCTGGTCGGGCATCAGCGCAAAGATGGAACGGGCCAGGCGGATCTCGGGCGCATCGACCAGGCGCAGTCCCTCCGGGGCGCGGGCCATCGCCAAATCCGGGACCAGGGCGGCGCCGAAGCCGGCGGCCACCAGGTTCAGCGAGGCCTCGAAGTCGTCGCAGTACGCGGCCACCTGCGGGTGGATGTTGTAGGAGGCGAAGAGCCGGGCAATCAGCGTTGCATCGGATGCGCCGGGATGGTGCATGATCCATGGCCACTGGGCCAGCTGGTCCAGGCTGAGGGTGGAGTCATCGGACATCGGCCAGGAGGCGGGGATCACCACGCGGAACTGGTCATCGCCCAGCCAGGTGCGCGAGAGGTTCGCCGGCCAGCTCAGCCCGCCGGGCCCGACCTGGAAGATCAGCGCCAAATCCAGGTCCCCGCCGGCCCCCAGGCCCGCCACGGTCTGCTGGGGTTCGCCGATCCACAGCCGCAGGTTGATGCCCAGCGCGGGCCAGTCCTCGGCCGCCAGCAGCTGCGGCAGCGCGTAGGCGGCCAGGGAGGGGAAGATTCCCACCCGGATTTCCTCGCGTTCGCTGGTGTCCGCCTCCGCGGTGGCCACGTCGGCCATCAGCGCGTCGATGTCCGTCAGCACCCGCTTGGCGTGGCGCACCATGCGCAGTGCGGCCGGGGTGGGGGTGATCGAACGCGCCCCGCGCAGGAACAGCGTGGTTCCTGCGGCGCGCTCCAGGGCGGTCATCTGCTGTGACACGGCGCTGGCGGTGTAGCCCAACCGGGCAGCGGCCGTGGCAAAGGAGCGATGGGCGATGACTTCAAGCAGGGTGCGCAGGTGAACCGGATTTATCACGCATCCCAGTCTAGGCGGTGTTGTTCCCCGGGCCGGTGCAAGACAAGAGACGCGTGGGGTCCGCGCGGGAAGCGGGCAACGGCCGTGCCCCACGGCGTGGGGAGCGGGAGGCCCATCCGCTTCCTGGCGCAGCTGGTGCGGGACACGCGGGCGCCGGGAAGCGGCCGGAACCTACCCTGCCGTCTATCCCGGGCGGAGCCGGGCGCGTTGCACCACGGGTTTGCCGCCCCCGCTCGGGGCGGAACCCGGAAGGGGCGAAAGGACGCTTCTGCGAGGTGTTAGGCCTCTTCCAGGTCCTCGACCGGGACGTCGTCCTCCTCGTCCTCGTCGTCGTCCTCTTCCGCATCGTCTTCGTCCGTGAACTCGTTATCCAGGTCCGAGTCCTCTTCGAGGTCGTCGTCGAGCAGGTAACCGCGCTGGGCCAGCGGGTCGATGTTGCGCATGGTTTCGGGCATGTCGCTGGAGCCCTCATAGGCCTGCGAATCGCGTCCGTCGTCGGGCTCGTACAGATCGTTGCCGTACTGCGGGGCGAAGTCCCCGGGTTCCATGTCGCGGCTCATGACGTACTCCTTCGGTTGTCGAGGAGTATCCTGCCTCAGCCGGGGAACACCCCTCGTGGCTACTTGGTATCTCCAGCCTAGGGCGTGGAGGTAGCCAGAGGAAGTCTTGAAATCGGTGTGTTTCTGCGGCAGTGATTTGGGCCCAGGCGGCGGAAGCCTAGCCGTGGTCCTGGCGGTACTGCTCCAGCAGCGGGGCGCAGCGGTAGGACAGGTGGGTGTGCAGCGCGAACGTGGTCTCCGAGCGGTTCACACCGCGGATGCGCAGGATCTGGCGCAGCGCCGACTGCAGCTGATGGGTGTCCATGGCGGCCAGGCGCAGCCACAGATCGCCGTTGCCGGAGATCTCATGGACCTCCAGGATGTTCGGGATCCCGCGCAGCGCGGAGATGACCGCATCAATGTCGCGGTGCATCACCTCCAGGGTCACGAAGGCCAGCACGTCGTAGCCCAGGCCCGCCAGGTCGATGTCGCGTCCGCCGTCGCGCAGCACCCCGGCCCGCAGCAGCCGGCGCATCCGGGACTGGGCGGTGTTGCGGGCGATGCCCACCTGATCGGCCAGCTCGGAAATCTGGATCCGTGGATCCGCGATCATGGCCAGCAAGATCTTCACGTCCACGTCGTCCAAACGCACCAAAACTACTCTCCGTACTCTCCCGATCCGCCAATTTTTGGATGTTTTGCTCAATGGAACCGTCAATTGGCGATGCAATGCTTTGAAGTATTCCATATTAGTGAAGGAACAGGCTATTCGCGTAGCCATCTCGAAGCAGAATGCTCAATCTCTTCCACCCCTGTTGATCGGCAGGGGACCAGCACGCCGCCACGTCCGGTGGCTGGCGGACACCAGAATGGCGGGTCGGCGATGTCGGTGATCAGTGAGCTGAGGATGCGTCCCGGCACGGCAGCCAGCTACGACCGGTGGGACGCCACGCCGCGCACCCGCCTGGTGCTCTCCGGGCTGGTGATCTTTGTGCTGCTGTGCGGCGCCAACCTGGCCACCCCACTCTACCCGGGGCTGCAGCAGTCGCTGGGCCTGGGGCCGATGGGCACCTCGGTCGCCTTCGCCAGCTACGTGATGGCACTCATCGTCTTTTTGGTCACGGTCGGGCACTGGTCCGACCACATCGGCCGCCGCGCCGCGCTGCTGTTGGCCGTGCTGATTGGCCTGGCCGGCACGCTGGTCTTCGGGACCGCCGATGACCTGCTGGGGTTGTGCGCCGGACGCGGGCTGCAGGGGGCCTCGGTCGCCCTGGCCACCGGGGCCAGCGCCGCGGCACTGCGCGAACTGCTGCCCAGCAAGCCCGAATGGGCCTCGCGCTTCACCCTGCTGGCCTCTTCCGGCGGGGTGGCGGTCGGACCGGTCATCGGTGGGCTGTTGGCCCTGTTGCCCGGCGGGCTGGGCACCGCCTTCACCGTCCAGGCCGTGGCGCTGGTGCTGCTGCTCGTGCCCCTGCTGCTGGTGCGGGCCCGCCCGGCCATCGCCGTGGCCGCACCGGGCACCCGGGGCCGGGCGCTGGCGCCACGCGTGGCCAGCGTGCCCTCCGGGGCGCGCGGTGAATTCTGGCTGGCCGCGCTGACCGGTTTCCTCAGTTTTGCGATCTTCGGCTTCATTCTTTCCCTGGCCCCGGGTTATCTGGCCGAGATCTTCGCCATTTCCTGGCTTCCGGTGATCGGGGCGCTGGCCGGGCTGGCGTTGGGCGTCTCCGCCCTGGTGCAGCTGACCCAGATCCGCGGCCGGCACCTGCAAACGGTGGCGCTGCTGCTGATGGCCGCCGGGATGGGGGCCCTGCTGCTCGGGTTGGAGGCGGCGCTGCTGCCCGTCGTGGTGCTGGCGATGATCGTGATCGGGCTGGGGCAGGGGCTGGCGTTCCGTGCCGCCTTTTCCGCCGCCGTGGACGCGGTGGCACCCTCCGAGCACGCCAGCACGGTCTCGGCGATCTACGTGGTCACCTACCTGGGCAGCACCATTCCGGTCATCGGCCTGGGGTGGGCGGCCGGGCACTTTGGCCTGCAGGCCAGCATCCAGGTGTTCCTGATTGGCTGCGTGCTGATGGCCCTGGGGCTGGGGGTCGCCTCGGTGCGCTCCACCCGCGCCGCGCGGACCGGTGCCACCCGCTAGCCCCACAGGCGCCCGGCGCCAGCGGGCTGTCCGGCGCGGCGTAGAGTGGAAGGCATGGACGCCTTGTCCCACACCGATTGCGCCACCCGACCCAGCACCGCCGCCCGATGGGCCGTGGCCACCCGGCTCCTGGTCCCGGCCATCTGGCTGGGGCTGATCATCGGGATCTCCTTCATCGAGGCGCCGCTGAAGTTCACCGCCCCGGGCATCACCATTCCGCTCGGGCTGGGTATTGGCCGACTGGTTTTCGCGGCGATGAACGTGGTGGAGATCGTCCTGTTCCTGGCCTGGCTGGCCGCCAGCGTTCGGCGCGGCGTGGACCGCGCCTGGTGGACCGTGCTGGGGTTGAGCGGGTTGTGGCTGCTGATCAAGACCGTGGCCATCCGACCGGGCCTGTCCCGCC